>JBEVMD010000190.1:0-5768 GCA_040508835.1 Duganella sp.
TTTTTTGAAATTATTTTCAAAATACCCTAAAGTTCCCGCGCCAGCCGACGTTAATCAAGACAAGCGGTAATCCGTTAGACGTCTTAATTTGCCTGGATCAGCCTATGAACGCTTCCGAAGTCCTCTCGATGTACGAAAATATTGCCGGCTTGACCAATCAGATGGCAGCCGCCGCGCGCATGGGCGACTGGGACGGCGTGGGCCAGCTGGAAACGCAATGCTCCGGCGTCGCACGCGCCACCGCCACCGGCGTGCCCGCCCTGGACGGCGCCCCGCGCCTGCGCAAGATCGACCTGCTGAAACAGATCATGGCCAACGACCGCGAAATCCGCAACCTGGCCGATCCGTGGATGAACACCATCCCCGGCATGGCGCGTCAATAAACCGCCCTGCTCCAATCGAAAAGCGCCTCGTCGAGGCGCTTTTTTCGTTTACACCCTGCACGGCAAGGCCAGGGTTCAGTCCGCCAGCGCCACCCGCAGCGACAAGGCAATGCCCTGCGCCGCCCTGGTGATTTCGTCCAGCGACGGGAAGCTGGGGGCGATACGGATGTGGCGGTCGTGCGGGTCGTTACCGTACGGGAAAGCAGCGCCGGCGGGCGTCAGGGTAATCCCAGCTTCCTTGGCCAGCGCGACCGTGCGTTTGGCGGCGCCATCGGGAGTGACCAGGTCGATGAAGTAGCCGCCTTGCGGACGGGTCCAGCGCACGCCCGGCACATTGCCCAGGTACTGCTCGAACTGCGCCAGCACGGCGTCGAACTTGGGCTTGAGCAGCGCGCGGTGCCGTTCCATCAGCGCCTCCACCGTGGCCACGTCCTTGAGCAGGCGCACGTGGCGCAGCTGGTTGATCTTGTCCGGGCCGATGCTGCGGATGCCCGCATGACGGCTCCACCAGGCGATATTGGCCGGCGACGATGCCAGCGCGGCAATGCCGGAGCCGGCCCACGTCACCTTGGACGACGACGCAAACACGAACGCGCGGTCGGGATTGCCGGCCTTCGCGCAGGCGTCGAGGATGTCCGCCACTGCCAGCTTCTGTTCGCCCAGGTGGTGGAAGCGATAGGCGTCGTCCCACAGCAGGATAAAGTCCGGGGCGGCAGTGGCCATCGCGGCCAGGCGCTGCACCACGGCGTCGGAATACACCACGCCGCCCGGGTTGCTGTACTTGGGCACGCACCACATGCCCTTGATGCTGGCGTCTGCCGCTACCAGTTGCTCCACCAGGTCCATGTCCGGGCCGTCGTCGTTCATCGGCACGTTGATCATCTTGATGCCGCGCGTTTCGCAGATGGCAAAGTGGCGGTCGTAGCCGGGCACCGGGCACAGGAACGTCACCGGCGCGCGCACCCACGGCGCGTTGCCTGGCAGGCCGTTCAGCAGCGCGTAGACGATCACATCGTGCATCAGCGACAGGCTGGCGCTGCTGTCCACCACCACCTGGGCGGCCGGCACGTTCAGCAGCTGGCCAAACAGTGCACGCGCTTCCGGCAGGCCGACGGCGCCGCCGTAGTTGCGGCCATCGGTACCATCGGCAGCCTGATAGCCGTCCACCGCATCGAGCAGGGCGTTCGACAGGTCCAGTTGCTCGGGCGACGGTTTGCCGCGCGACATGTCGAGTCTCAGGCCGAGCTGCTTGAACGCCTGGTATTGTTCCTGGTCTTGCGATGGGAGGTCTGTTGCAGTCATGGGTCTCTTTCAGGTAGTTGGACGATGCAGGGGGGCGTCGGCCACTATACCCGAGTTCGCCACTGAGTTCGCCACCGAGTTCGCCAATGACTCGGCAGAGATTCCGCCGATGCCCGTGCGCGCTGCTGGCGTCAAACCTGCGCGGCCGGCTCCGGTGCGGCCGCCCTGGGCTCGGGCACTTCCTGGAAACTGTCCGTCTCGGCCTGTGCCGGCGTCTGTTTCTTGCGGAAGCCCTGCCAGACCTTCAACGGTCCCGCGCCTGATTTTTTGCGTCGCAGGAAGTAAATCGCGCCGGCCACGGCCAGCAACGCCGCGCCCACGCCGCCGGCAATCAGCGGCAGGCTGCTCGATTGTTCCTCGGGCGGCTTTTCCTTTTTGTATTTCAGCTTGGGCAAGACGCGGCGCTGCGCGACCGCGGGCGGCGCCGCAGCGTTGGCGGACGCAGCTTCGGCCGCTGCATGCGCGGTGGCAGGAGCAGCGGCGGACGCATCCTTGGTGACGGCGCCCGGCGCGCCACCTGCCGCTGGCGCCGCTGCGGCGCTGGCGGACGACGCTTCAGCATGCGACTGCGCACCCTTGGCGGACAGCGCTTCGGCCCCCGCCTGCATTGGATTCCCTTTGGCGGACGGCGCTTCGGACCCCGCTTGCGCCGGCGTCCCTTTGGCGGACGGCTCGGCCCCGGCGGACGGCGCTGCGGCGTGCGCCGGCGTGGCGGCCCTGGCCTCGCTTACCAGCGATGGCGCGCTGGCGGGTTGGGCGGGCGCGCCCTTGGCTGGCGCGGTTGCGGCAACCGGCACGGCAGCGGCGGCAGCGCTGGCGCCGGAACCGGCCAGCGCCCCTTGCAATTGCCTGATCTTGCCTTCGAGCTCAGCCAGCTTGGTCGACAGCGCCTGGCTTTGCACGTCGAGCGCCTTGCACTCGCCGGACGTGATACCGGACGGCGCGCACGCTGCGGGCGCAGCCGACGACGCGGCCCGCTTGACGCCGGCAGGCAACGGCAGCGCCGGCAGCGCCAGCAAGGCGTGCGCGGACTTGGCCGGCAGCGCCGGTTCGGCCGTCGTGCTTTCCGGCTTGCTCTCCGCTTTATTGTCGGCCCTGGCGGCTGCCTTCTCGCCAGCCTTGGCGGCTGCCTTATCTTCGGCCTTGGCGGCTGCCTTTTCGTCGGCTTTGGCAACTGCCTTATCGTCGGCTTTGGCAACTGCCTTATCGTCGGCCTTGGCGGCTGCCTTGTGGTCCACTTTGGCGGCAGGTTGGCCCGGTTTGGCGGTTGCCGCCGCGCGCGCCGATCCCAGCGCTTCGGAAATGCGTTCCGGAATATCGCGCACCGACACCATGCCAGACGGGCGGGCCTGCGCCGCTGCCGCTTTCAATCCGCCGGGACCGCCCACTTCCGATTCATGAACCGAAGGCATCGGCGCTGGCCGGGTGCGGTCGCGCACCAGGCGCGGTGCCGTTGCCTGCCCGCCAGCGCCAGCAGCCTGGGGCGCCGCAGACGCCGGCACGGCAGCGGTGGCCGGCGGCACGGGCGCCGTCGCCGCAGTAGCCACAGCAGCAACGACGGGAGGCGGTGGCGGCGCCGGATTCGGGTCGGGCTGCAGCCAGACCGTGGCCAGGCGGATATCGCGCCGTCCGCCCGCGCTCAGTTCCACGTACACGTGGACGTAATCGGCCTTGACCGCACCGGTGGTTGTGACGTGCAAAAACTGCTTGTTGTCGCGCTTGACCACGGCCATGCGCACCGACGACAGCGCCGGATTCATGACGATATTGGCGCCCCGGTACACGTCCGGCTGGGCCAGCCGCGCCTGCAAGCCATTGACCTCGTCCGGCGCCAGCGCCAGTTCGATATCGGCCGACAGCGGCTGACCGATGTAGGAACGGGGCGCCACCTCGCCCAATTCGGCGGCCTGGGTCGCTGGCGCCAGCAGCGCCGCGCACGCCAGCAGGCGGAGCAAATTGTCAGGAAATAAACGCTGCATGGTGGTCGAGTTAAACGTCATGGTAAAGCCTGCTTTCGGGTCTCCTGTTCTTAACGGCTGGAAATCCGAATTTTGTAGCCCTCAGTAAATTTTTTCGATTTGCGCTACACTGGAAAGTACGTATCAGATGAGAATGATTACCAATTCCACAAAGGAACTTTTATGAGTACCCGCAGCGAAAAAGACAGTTTTGGTCCCATCGACGTACCCGCCGAACAGCTGTGGGGCGCGCAAACGCAGCGCTCCCTCGAGCATTTCCACATTTCCAGCGAGCGCATGCCGCCCGAGCTGATTCACGCCCTGGCCAGCGTCAAGCGCGCAGCCGCCCGCGTCAATCTCGACCTGGGCCTGCTCGACGGCGCCAAGGCGATAGCCATTACCCAGGCCGCCGACGAAGTACTGGCCGACAAGCACCTGACGGAATTTCCGCTGGCCGTGTGGCAAACCGGTTCCGGCACCCAGTCCAACATGAACATGAACGAGGTGCTGGCCAACCGCGGCTCCGAGCTGATGGGCGGCGTGCGCGGCGAGTCGCGCCTGCTGCACCCGAACGACGACGTCAACAAGGGCCAATCGTCGAACGACATCTTCCCCACCGCGATCCACGTGGCTGCCGCCCAGGCGCTGGCCAACAACGTGCTGCCCGGCCTGCGCCAGCTGCGCGCCAGCCTGCAAGCCAAGTCCGAAGCGTTTGCCGACATCGTCAAGATCGGCCGCACCCACCTGCAGGACGCCACCCCGCTCACGCTGGGCCAGGAATTCTCGGGCTATGTCGCCCATCTCGACTTTGCCGAGCAGGCGATCAGGAACGCCCTGCCCGGCGTGCTGCAACTGGCGGCGGGCGGCACCGCCGTCGGTACCGGCCTCAACGCGCACCCGGAATATGCGCACCGCATCGCCACCGAGCTGGAGCACACGCTCTCTTTGCCGTTCCGCACTGCCGAGAACAAATTCGCCGCGCTGGCGGGCCACGACGCGTTGCTGTCCGCCCATGGCGCGCTGAAAACCCTGGCCGCGTCGCTGATGAAAATCGCCAACGACGTGCGCTGGATGGCGTCCGGCCCGCGCTCGGGCCTCGGTGAAATCACGATTCCCGAAAACGAGCCGGGCAGCTCCATCATGCCGGGCAAGGTCAACCCCACCCAGTGCGAAGCGGTGACCATGCTGTGCTGCCAGGTATTCGGCAACGACGTGGCGATCACCATGGGTGGCGCGTCGGGCAACTTCGAGCTCAATGTGTACAAGCCGCTGATCGCCCACAACTTCCTGCAAAGCGCGCGCCTGCTGGCCGACGGCATGCGCAGCTTCGAGGAGCATTGCGTCCACGGGATCGAGCCCAACCTTGGGCGCATCGCCGAGCTGATGGAGCGCTCGCTGATGCTGGTCACCGCGCTGGCGCCGCACATCGGCTACGACAAGGCCGCGTCCATCGCCAAGAAAGCCCAGCACGAAGGCACGACCTTGCAGGAGGCGGCACTGGCGCTCGGCTACGTGACGGCCGAACAGTTCGACCAGTGGATCGTACCGATCGACATGACCCGTCCCGGCGTCTGATGTTTTTCCGATCCTGAATCCATGCACGCCCGGCCGGGCGTGCGTTACACTGCGCACCCGCGAAAATGCCGCTACACTATCCGTAGTGGGGGGCTACCGCGCCTGTTTATCATGGTCTCAGAGGAAAAAATGCAGAAAGTTAGTTTTGAATTGAACGGGGAATTTGTCGAGCTGAACCAGTTACTGAAACTGGTGGGATTGTGCGACAGCGGCGGCGCCGGCAAGGTGATGGTGGCCAGCGGCGTGGTCAAAGTCGACGGCAAAAAAGAATTGCGCAAGACCGCCAAGATCCGCGCGGGCCAGCAAGTGACGGTGGGCGATGTTAAGATCAGCGTCGATGCCGCGTAATTGAACTTGCATATTGGCAATAACATTCTAAGCTGAAATTGTAGCCCAGTCCGGGTTGCCACCGGGCCGGCGTCCCATGACGCAGCACAAACCAGCGGGTGATGCCACGCTTTATATTGTCGGGATGGCATGCATTTTAACCAGCTTCTTTACACAGGGAGACGTCATGGACGGGACGCAACCAGCCAAGCCGACCCAGGAA
>JBEVMD010000580.1:0-11133 GCA_040508835.1 Duganella sp.
CGCGGCGCGTTTAGCATTTTAAAAAAACGCAATTAAAAAACGATCCTATGCAGCCAGCAGTAGAATTTCGCGGCATCTCCAAGCACTTCGGAGCTGTAAAAGCGAACACGGACGTCAACTTCACCATCGCCAAGGGTTCGATCCATGGCCTGGTGGGCGAGAACGGCGCCGGCAAATCGACCCTGATGAGCATCCTGTACGGATACTACCGCGCCGACGGCGGGGAGATCCTGCTCGATGGCCAGGTGCGCCACATCCGCAACAGCCAGGAAGCCATCGCCATGGGCATCGGCATGGTGCACCAGCACTTCATGCTGGTCGAGAACATGACCGTGCTCGATAACGTCATGCTGGGCAGCGAGGGCGGCTTCCAGCTCAAGCCCAAGCGCGCGGCCGTGGAAGCGCAGCTGCGCGAGATCTGCGCGCGCTACCGGCTCGACGTCGATCCGCTGGCCGTGATCCACGACCTGTCGGTGGGCGCGCAGCAGCGCGTGGAAATCCTCAAGCAGATCTACCGCAGCGCCAACATCCTGATCCTCGACGAGCCCACGGCCGTGCTGACGGCGCAGGAAACCGCGTCGCTGTTCGAGATCCTGCGCCTGTTCAAGGAACAGGGCAAGACCATCATCCTGATCACCCACAAGCTGCAGGAAATCCTCGACATCACCGACACCGTCACCGTGATGCGCGGTGGGCGCGTGATCGGCGCCGTGCCCACGGCCGGCACCACCAAGGAAGACCTGGCCAACATGATGGTGGGCCGCCAGATCATCAACAACCTGCCGCGCGGCGCCTACAATCCGGGCGCGCCGGTGCTGCACGTGGAAAGCCTGCAGCTGCAGGACGACCAGGCCGTACGCCTGCTGGCCGATATCGGCTTCACGCTGCGCGCGGGCGAGATCGTGGCCATTGCCGGCGTGTCCGGCAACGGCCAGAGCGAGTTGATGGAAATCCTGTCGGGCATGCGCCTGCCCACGTCGGGCAAGTTGGAATTCCTGGGCAAGGACCTGCCTGGCAAGGGTCGCGCCGACCCTGACGGCCTGCCGCGCACCTTCCGCAACCTGGGCATCGCCCACATTCCGGAAGACCGCCTGCGCGACGGCGTCGTGAAAAACTTCTCGGTCATGCACAACACCATCCTCGGCTACCAGGACAAGCTCAAAGGCCGCTGGGGCCTGTTCGACTTCAAGGCCATCGCGGCGCGCTGCGCGGCGCTGATGAAGGACTTCGACGTCCGTCCCAACAACCACGACCTGCGTATCGGACTGCTCTCGGGCGGCAACCAGCAAAAGGTGGTGATCGCGCGCGAAGTGCTGGCGCAGCCGACCTTGATGCTGGTGGGCCAGCCCACCCGCGGTGTCGATATCGGCACCATCGAAAGCATCCACCGCCAGCTGCTCGCGCTGCGCGATTCGGGCGTGGCCATCCTGCTGGTGTCGGTCGAACTGGAAGAAGTGCGGGCGCTGGCCGACCGCATCCTCGTCATGTGCGGCGGACGCATTACCGGCGAACTGAAAATTGAAGAATTCGATACCACCCGCATCGGCTTGCTGATGGGCGGGATGCACAAATCATGAACAACCAAGACCTGCCGCGCTGGGCGACCGCCTTTGTCATGCCCCTTCTGAACCTGCTGTCGGCGCTGCTGGTGGCCGCCCTGGTGATCCACCTGCTGGGCGAAAGCCCCACCGAATCGATGGCGATCCTGATCAACAGCGCCGTCGTCAATCCGGAAGGCCTGAGCTACACGCTGTTTTACGCGTCCACCTTCATCTTCACCGGCCTGTCGGTGTCGATCGCCATGCAGGCGGGCCTGTTCAACATCGGCTCCGAAGGCCAGATGTACCTGGGCGGCCTGGGACTGACGCTGGCCATGCTGGCCTTCGACAGCTCGCTGCCCGCGTGGGCGCTGATACCGGCCGGCGTGATCGGCGCGGCGCTGTTCGGCGCCCTGTGGGCGTTCCTGCCCGGCTACCTGCAAGCGAAGCGCGGCAGCCATGTCGTGGTCACCACCATCATGTTCAACTTCATCGCCGCGTCGCTGATGAACTTTGTGATCGTCAAATACCTGATCCCGGCCGGCGAACAGAATACCGCCAGCCGCGTGTTCTCGGCCGCCGCCGAGCTGCCGCGTTTGAACCAGTGGTTCCCGATCCTGGGCGAGACGCCGCTCAACATCAGCTTTTTCCTGGCCATCATCGCGCTGGTGATCTACGGCGTGATGACTACCCGCTCGTCGTGGGGCTTCAAGCTGCGCGCCACCGGCATGAACAAGCACGCCGCCCACTACGCGGGCATCCGCATCAGCAAGATGATCATCATCGTCATGCTGATCTCGGGCGCGCTGGCCGGTCTCGGTTCGGTCAACTCCATCATGGGTTCCACCCACTACCTGTCGCTCAACTTTGTCGGCGGCGCCGGTTTTGTCGGCATCGCGATCGCGCTGATGGGCCGCCAGCACCCGGTGGGCATCTTCCTGTCGGCCGTGCTGTTCGGCGCGCTGATCCAGGGCGGTTTCGACCTGTCGCTGGAAAAGCAGAACATTCCGCCCGAGACCTTCATCTTCATCCAGGGACTGATCATCCTGTTCTGCGGTGCGATGGAAAACTTCTATGCCCCGGTCATCGTCAAGATGCTGAACCTGAAGAAGTGAACACTGGACTAACGATATGACTTTCGACGACCTCCATATTGGCAGCATTTTGGTATCGACCGTGCGCAATGCGCCGGTGCTGATTTTCGCCGGCATGGCCGGCCTGTTTGCCGAACGTTCGGGCGTGATCGACATCGGCCTGGAAGGCAAGATCCTGGCCAGCGCCTTCGTCTCGGCCGCCGTGGCCTACCTCACGCAAAATCCGTGGAACGGCATCGCCGCCGGCATGCTGGTGTCCGTGCTGCTGGCCACCTTGCAGGCTTACGTGGCCATCACCCAGAAGGGCAACCAGCTCGTCGCCGGCATCGCCATCAACATCGCCATGAGCGGCTTGACCTTCGTGGTGGCGCAGTACATCTTCCAGCAGGGCGGCCGCACGCCCGACATCGGCCAGGCGCGCCTGTTCGACGTGGTGCTGCCGGGGACTGAGGCGATTCGCGGCGTGCCGTTCATCGGCTGGGTGTATGCGCACCTGATCGGCGGCCACTCGGTGCTGGTGTACCTGGCGTTCGCGCTGGTGCCGCTGGTGCACTGGCTGCTGTACCACACCCGCTTCGGCCTGCGCCTGCGCGCCTGCGGCGAGAACCCGCATGCGGCCGATGCCGCCGGCATCAACGTGGCGCGCCAGCGTTACACCACCATGCTGGTGGCGGGCGTGCTGTGCTCCTTCTCGGGCGCCTACCTGTCGATCGTGCAGAGCGGCTTCTTCCTGCGCGACATGTCGGCCGGCGCCGGCTACCTGGCCCTGACGGCCATGGTGTTCGGCAACTGGCGTCCCGTGTACACGTTCCTCGGCTGCCTGATGTTCGGCTTTTTTGCGGCCGTGCAGATCCAGATCGAAGGCGTGGACCTGCCGGTGGTGGGCCGCCTGCCAGGGTCGCTGATCCAGATGGTGCCGTACGTGGTCACCGTGATCGTGCTGGCGGGGCTGATGGCCAAGTCGGTGGCGCCGAAAGCGCTGGGGACGCCGTTCGTCAAATCGCGCTAACGTCCCAGCGGGGCCGGCAAAAGCTGCATGCTTCCAGCGCGCAGCGCCACGCCGGCCCTGTGGCCTCCCCTGGCCGGAAAAATCCCAGGCGCGTATCGCGTTCGATCTCCTTGACGATACGGCGGCCCTGCTTGAGGCGGAAGTAACGCACTGCGCGCTCGACGCCGAATACCCGGTCGCGCAGGTCGGCCAGCACCGCGCGCACATGGCCGCGCGGTGCCACCAGGTCGATCACCCATAGCTGGCCGTCGGCGCCAGGCAGCAACTGCTCCGTTCCCATCGCTTCGCCCGCCAGCAGGCGCACTTCGGTCGCCGGCGGCAGGCGCGCCCAGACGACATACGCGGCGCTCCTGCCGTCCGCATCGAAGTAGAACTGGATGCGGCCGGCGCGCATGGCCGGCCAGATCACCCGGGACAGATATTCCGGACCGCGCTCCAGAAGCGCCGGACACTGCCGCATCAAATCGCTGGCGTAGCCCAGCCCTTGCAGCTGGCGCTGCCAGTCCTGCGGCGCGGTGATGGTGTTTAACGGCTGGGTTGACATATGGCGATCACCTTGTGTTTGTCTGCGGGAGACACCGCATCGTCGGTCAGCATCCCGATCAGTATTTCGGCAGGCAGACGGCTTGCGCCCAGTTGCCCCCCATGTTCCAGCGTGAGCGCCAGATCGCCCGCGCCGCGCTGCGCCGACCAGCCATCGAGGCCGATCCGCCCTGCGCGCGGCTCGGCCAGCACCGTTTGCCCATGCATCACCAGGGCGTCGACATACTGCTGCAGATCGTCGCCATGGCCGACCCGCTGCGCGATGTCCGCGTCCAGCGCATGCCGGTACAGCTGCGACAGGCCGCGGTTGACGCGCAATGCGTTCAGCGCCACGAACAGCGGCAGATGCGCGCGCGCCTGCGGCGTGTCCGCGCCCGCCCGGCACGCGCGCCGCAGCGACCAGTAAGCCTCGACAAACCGCGCCCGCAGCGCATGGTCATCCAGGTCAGCCTGCAACGCTGCATCGGTATGCGCTTCGTCCGCCGTCAGGGCGGCGCGGCCAAGTATGGTATTCAGGTGGTAGCGGCCCATGCGCCCGGGCATGGCCACCGTGGCCGTCATGCATGGCTGAAACAGCTTGAACGGGGTCTGATTGCCGGCACTGGCGATCTGGCGCAGGCAGCGGTACAGGGTCGAGCGCAGCGATGGCGACACCGGCATCAGCAGCGACTCCGGCAGTCCGGTGAGCTTGAGGAATTCGATTTCCAGGCGCGCGTCGAACGTGCCGAGGAACGTGCGGTACAGGTCGGAACCGGACGGGATGGCGGCCGCGTGGGACGGCGCCAAAAACCGCTGCAGGTAATATACCCACTCGATGGCGACCTTGGCGATACGGCCATGGTCCCAGATATCTTCACCCGATTTGCCGATTGCAATGCGGCCGTAGTCGGAAATGGCGGAGATGGTGCCGAAGTCGATCCAGCGGCCGTCGAGACACAAATTGGATGCGTTCAACGTGCCATGGACGATGCGCTTGGCCAGCGCGGCGGCGCTTTGCGCGCCGTAACGCTCGAACAACTGTTCCAGCGCGGTCCCCAGATAACAGGCGCCGCCAGCGGTTGCCGTTCCCAGCCCGTGGTGACGCAGTGCGGCTTCCAGCATGCCGATGGCCGCGGCCGTTCGCTCGTTGTCTGGCACCAGGCCGTGGGTCCGGATATCTGCGCGCGAAAAATACACGGCACGCATGAAATGGGCCGGCCGCAGCGCGGCTTCGCGCAGCGTCAGCCCGCGCGGCACGCTGGTGGCGGCGCCGTCGCCGCCAAATGCCGGCACCCGGGTATTGGTATCGAGCACACCGTGCACGCGCGCTGCGCCAAACGGCAACGCCACGTGCAGCAATTCGCTCCAGATCGCTTCGCGCACGCCATTGGCCACCGTCTCGCCGCCGTAGGAATGCCAGAAACCCGTGGCGGAACCGGCCAGGCAATTGCGCCCGATGCCCTTGACCTGCAAGTCGTCCAGCAAGCCGCAACGGGCGCCGCCGCCGTTGAACACGAGACCAGCGCCGCCGTAACGCTCGGCAAGAAAGCTCCGGGCGCCTCCGTCCGCGCCTTGCCAGGCGGCGTCGTGGTCGCCGGCCAGGGGAATAAAATACGCATAGTCGTGCAGCGCGACGCCGCTATCCGGGCGACGCCAGACCGTGCGCGCTTGCAGTGCGCGCCAGGCGTCGAAAGGCACCAGGCTGGCGGCAGGCAATAACTGCTTCATGGCTGCGGCTGCCCCAGAACGCTGGCCGGATCGATCCCGTGCAGGCTGGCGAAATCCGTCACGTAACGCTGCAACTGGCCGCGTGGCGCCAGCACGTCGACGATGCAGGGCACATCGCCCTCGTTCCATTCGCTGGGATGCAACTGGAAGCGCCGCGGCGCCGCCGGCGCGTGCTGGATGCGGCGCCCCACCTAAGGCGGGACGAAGCCCCAGATCAGATAGCCGGCTGGCGCGCCGTCCACATAAAAATACAGGCGGATGTTTTTCTGCCGCACGGCCTCCTGCACCAGCCGCTGCAGCTGGCCGCAAGTCAGGAACCGCCGCCGCTGGGCCAGGGCATTCAGGTAAGCAACGCATCCGACCGCATGCGCCGTCT
Organism: Duganella sp.; assembly: GCA_040508835.1. Classification (GTDB taxonomy): domain Bacteria; phylum Pseudomonadota; class Gammaproteobacteria; order Burkholderiales; family Burkholderiaceae_D; genus Rugamonas. The sequence continues at coordinate 6,268 of JBEVMD010000580.1, forward strand.
CGCGCACGTTGGGCGACGGCGCCGGAAAGACGCACAGGGCGCTGCGGATGGCGGCGTTGCGTTCAGAGTGCATGGTCGAGCTCCGGGCCGGCGGGGACGGCTGCCACCGGCCGCCGGCGCAGGTCTTCCAGCATGCGGCCGTTTTCCACCCGGATCACGCGGTCGGCAATCGCGATCGTTTGCGGCCGGTGGGCAATCATGATGCGGGTGATGTCGAGCGCGGCCAGCGACTCCGCGATCGCCGCTTCGTTGCCCAGGTCCAGGTGGCTGGTGGCCTCGTCGAGAAACAGGATGCGCGGACGCTTGTACAATGCGCGCGCCAGCAGCACGCGCTGCTGCTGGCCGCCCGACAGTACCGTTCCCATATCGCCCACCAGGGTGTGATAGCCCATCGGCATGTCGATGATTTCCGCATGAACGTTGGCCAGTTGCGCGCACCGTTCGAGCCATGCGCGGTCCGGCCTGGCATCGAAAAAGCAGATATTGTCGTAGAGGGTGCCGGCGTACAGGTGGTCATCCTGCATCACGGTGGCGATCACGTCGCGGTACTTGCGCATGCCGATTTTTTGCAGCGGCAGGCCGCCCAGCGTGACCTGGCCCGTGCCCGGCTTGAGGATGCCCAGCATCAGCTTCATCATCGTGGTCTTGCCCTGCCCCGACGCGCCGACGATGGCCACGCACGTGCCCGGCGCGATCGCCAGGCTGGCATTGAGCAGCACCGGTGGCTCGCTGGCGCTGTACCGGAAGGAGACCTTGTCCAGCGCCAGCGTGAGGTCGTCGGGCACGTCCTGGGTCAGCATGCCGGGCTTTTCCTCCGGCGCCGCCAGCACGATATCGGCCAGGCGTTCGGTCTGGATGCTGAGCATCTTGAAGTCGACCAATCGGTCCACCAGGCTGTTGAGGCGGCTGGAAAATTGCTCTTTATACGACAGGAAGGCAAACAGCATGCCGAGCGTCATGCGGTTGTCGATCACCGCCGCCGCTCCCATCCACAGGATGGCGCCGCGCTCGACCGACGACAGCAGCGACCACGCGGCGGAAAAACTGAGGTTGAGCTTTTGCAGCGCCAGGTCGGCGTTGGTCACGCTCACCAGCCGGTTGACCCAGCTGGCGCGGCGGCCATGCTCGCGGTTGAACAACTTGATGCTGCGCACGCCCCGCACCGTTTCCAGGAAATAAGTCTGCTCCAGCGCCTGCCTGGCGATCAACCCCTGGTTCGCCAAGCGCACGGCGTTGTAACGCCCCCAGCGCAAACCGACGTACAGCAACACCGCCAGCAACGTCACCGATGCCAGCGCCGGGCTGTACACATACATCATGACCAGCGTGCCCAGCGCCAGCAAGCCATCGAGCAGGGCGTCAACCATCCCGGACGTGAGCATGCGCTCGATGGTGCGTACCGAATTGAAGCGGTTGACGATGTCGCCCACGTGGCGCCGCTCGAAGAAGTCTATGGGCAGGCGCAACATGTGGGTCATCACGTTGGACATCCATTGCAGGCTGAACGACGTGCTGATGTACATGCCGATCCAGGTCCGCAAGGCGGCGATGACGGCTTGCGTCAGTCCCAGCGCGACAATGCCCATGCAAAGCAGGGTCAGCAATTCATGCGCGCCCGATACCAGCGCTTCATCCGTGATCCACTGGTTGAGCATGGGCAGCAGCAGCGCGATGGTTTCCAGACCCACTGCCAGCACCAGCACTTGCAGCAGGCCGCGCTTGAGCCCCACCACCTTGCCGATCAGGTGCCCCAGTTGCAGGCCGGGCGCGGGCGCCTTGCGCCTGAACGCAAAGTCCGGCGCCAGCTCCAGCGCCACGCCGGTAAAGTGATCGGACAACGCCGCCAATGTGCAGCGCAGTTCGCCCACGGCGGGATCGTGCAGGACCGCGATATGGTTGCGGACACTTTTGAGCACGACGAAATGGTTGATGTCCCAGTGCAGGATGCAGGGCATTTGCAGGCTGGCGATTTCGTCGAGCTCCAGCCGCAGCGGACGCGACGTCAGGCCCAGCCCGTCCGCGATGACGATCAACTGGTCCAGTGTCACGCCTTTGAGCGACACAGTGAATTGCTTGCGCAGCTCGCTGATGTCGGTCTGGTAGCCATGATAACTGGCGATCATCGCCAGGCAGGCGAGCCCGCATTCGGATGCCTCACTTTGCAACAGCAGCGGCAGCCTGGACCCCGAACGCAGATTCAGGTGCAGGTTTTTATCGATATGCATGAAGACGATTCCATCGGGTTGCGGTACGGGCAGACGCTACTGGCCGCTCAGGGTAAACAGGGGTTCCAGCAGCCACTCGTACAGCTTGCGCCGGTCGAGCTGGACGTCACCGTCAAGTTGCATGCCGGTACGCAGGAATTCCTTGCGTCCGTACGCCATCAGGTAATCGTGTTCGAGCTCGACCGCGATGGCAAACAGCGGTTCCTGGTTTTGCAGCGGCTTGGGCATGGCCGTTGTGTTACTGGTAAATTCATTGGCCGGCGTGGGGGCATCGGCGATGCTGCTGATATGGCCGACCGCCATGCCGAATTTTTGAAACGGAAATGCCTCCACGCGCACGTTGACGGCCGAGCCGATATGGAGGAATCCCAGCGCCTTGCTGGGGGCGTAGAGTTTTACCTGCAGGCGCGCATGCTCGGGGATAATCGACAACAGCGCGGTGCCGGCATTGAGCGACTGGCCCGGCACGACCGTCACCGCGCCCACCACGCCATCGGCCGGCGCCACCACGCTCCAGCGATGGTCGCCGTCGATCTGCGAGAGTTCGCCCTGTACGGAGGCGATGCTGCGTTCGAGCTGGGTGCGCGCCACGCGCCGCTTGAGCGGCAGGCTGACCTGCTCGCGCGACAGGCGGGCGATATCGCCCTCGGCGCTGATGATGTCCTTGCGCAGTGCATCGAGCCGCATCTGCTGGTCGAGCTGGGAAGCCAGCTGCTGCGCCAATTGCAGTTCCGACACGAAGCCGGCGGCCCGCAGGCTGCGGAATTTGGCCAGCATCTCATCAGCGCTGTTGAGCTGTAATGTCTGCGCCTGCTGTTGCAGCAGCAGATTGGCATGGCTGCGCCGCAGCGTGGCCAGCGCTTCCTGGTTGCTGCGGATGTCCTCGTCGCTCAGGCGCATGGTATCGCCCAGCTCCTCGTGCAGGGTGTCGAGCCGGCGCCGGGCGCCGTTGTCGACCGCCTGCTGCACGTCGCCGCCGGCGGCATTGCGGTGTTCGGCGTTTGCGCGCAGCAGCACCTGGCCGCGCTGCACGCGCTGGCCCTCGGTCACCAGCACTTCCGCCGCCACGCCTGCTTGCGGCGCGTATAATTTCGACAGTCCCTCGCGCGGCTCGGTCACGCCGGGCACCAGCGTATGACGCGTGTACTCGGCAAAAAACAGCCCCAGCAGCAGCGCCAGCACGATGGCGCCTGCCACGCCGACCAGCAGCAGATGGCTGACCGGGTTAATGAGCACGACTTCGCCATGCAGCGACGCCTGGCGCGACGCCAGCACTTCGGTGCGGATCAGGTTTGCATCCATGAGACCTGGAAAAAATCAATCTTGCAGGGAAGGATCACGCACTGCATCCTTCCCGGACCGAGCGGGGCCTGATGGCATGGTTCAACCGCACATCACGTCCCGCACCATATCGACAGATCAGTCGCCTTCGCCGGTGTCGCCCCAGTCGCCGCCGCCACCGTCGCCGTCACCACCGCCGTCGCCGCCGCCACCGCCGCCGCCGCCTTCATCTCCGCCGTAACCGCCGTCATCGCCGCTGGCGCTCCAGTCGCCGTCGTTGTCCCAGCTCGCATTGTCGGCAAACAGGTCGCCGATATCGTTGCCCTCGGTCTCGGCCAGCTGCTCCAGGCCGCTGTCATCGGCTTCCATGCTGACCTGTTTGGAGTCACCGGTCTTGGTATTGGTGATGGTGCACTTGTTATCGTCCGAATTGCACCGCAGAACGGTGTGGTTGACCGTATCGTTGATGGTGGTCGTGCAGTGCTGCGGCAATGCGAACGATAAACCGGTATTGGCGTCGACCAGCTTGCCGGTGGTGGAAATACCCAGACTGAAGCTCGCCGAGAAAGGGGTCGTGCACACGACCGACGTGGTCACGCCATTGACGGTCGAGGTGTAACTGCCGGGTCCGGTTTGATGGAAGACTTCCGCCACGTTGGGGGCGCCGGCGCCACCAATTGCCCTGCATTCACGGCTATCGAGAACACGCATTTCTACTCCTTGGTTGACTGCGTTGAATAGTGGCCGGATGGCCAGATCACTGCCGCATCACTTCGATGCGTCAGCGGGCGACCGCGCTGCGGTCGATTCCTGCGCGCGCTCCGCTGGAGCGCCGGTAACGGCTCGGACGACGAATCCTGCTGCCGCCAGGCCTTCCAGCAGGCCGGCGCAATGGGCGTATCGATTGTCCAGGTTGTGCAGATGGCGGGCGCCCACGACCAGGAAGTCGATGCCGCCCGGGGCATACGCCTCGACCTCGGCAAGCCACTCGGCGGTGCGCTGGCAAACGATCTGCCGGTCGATGGGGGCCAGCTGCATCATCGATGCATCCGGCGCCAGCGGCTGCTGGTGCAGAACCTTGATGAAGTCGGCTGTCCAGCGCGGCACTTGCTGGCCGACTGACACGGTATCGCTATGCTGTTGGGCGAAGATCGATTGCAGCATCGCGATGCGATGCTTGCCGGCGCTGCAGTACGCCCGGCGCGCACCATGGCGGCTGTCCAGGTCGCGCACGATCACTGCCGGTTTGCGCGCCGCCAGATAATTTGCCACCGCCGGGCGCAACTGGGTCGCTGACTCAGCAGCAGCAGCCGGCAGGCGCGGCGCCCCGCCGTCGGGTTCGTTCTCTTTCGAAAAATTG
>JBEVMD010000435.1:0-3193 GCA_040508835.1 Duganella sp.
CGGTGGAGATCTCGGCGCAGATCCTGGCCACGCTGCGCCAGCGCGCGGAAGACTCGCTCGGCGACGACCTGGTGGGCGCGGTAATCACCGTGCCGGCGTACTTCGACGACGCCCAGCGCCAGGCCACCAAGGATGCGGCGCAACTGGCCGGCATCAACGTCTTGCGCCTGCTTTCCGAGCCGACTGCCGCCGCCATTGCGTACGGCCTCGATAACGGCTCCGAAGGCATCTACGCCGTGTACGATCTCGGTGGCGGCACGTTCGATATCTCGATCCTGCGCCTGTCCAAGGGCGTGTTCGAAGTGCTGGCCACCGGCGGCGACTCCGCGCTGGGCGGCGACGACTTCGATCATCGCCTGTTCTGCTACATCCACCAGCAGGAAAAACTGGCGCCGCTGTCCGACGAAGACACGGCGGTGCTGATGATCAAGGCGCGCGAAGCGAAGGAATTGTTGTCGTCGAAAACCGAAGTGACGGTCGATGCGATGCTGGGCTCCGGCGAGGAAGTCCACGTGCGCATCACGGCCGAGATTTTCCAGGACATCACCAAGCACCTGATCGCCAAGACCATGAACGCGATCAAAAAGGCGCTGCGCGACGCCAGCGTCGATCCGGACGATGTGGACGGCGTAGTGATGGTGGGCGGCGCCACGCGCATGCCGCACGTGCAGCGCGCGGTCGGCGAATACTTCCACACCACGCCGCACGCCAATATCGATCCCGACAAGGTCGTGGCGCTGGGCGCTGCCGTGCAGGCCAATCTGCTGGCTGGCAATCGCGCGGCCGGCGACGACTGGCTGCTGCTGGACGTGATCCCGCTGTCGCTCGGTATCGAGACCATGGGCGGCCTGGTGGAAAAAATCATCCCCCGCAATTCCACGATCCCGTGCGCCCGCGCGCAGGAGTTTACGACGTTCAAGGATGGCCAGACCGCGCTGGCCGTGCACGTGCTGCAGGGCGAGCGCGAACTGGTGACCGATTGCCGTTCGCTGGCGCGGTTCGAACTGCGCGGCATTCCACCCATGGCGGCCGGCGCGGCGCGCATCCGCATCACCTATCAGGTCGATGCCGATGGCCTGCTGTCGGCGTCCGCGCGCGAACTGCGCTCGGGCGTGGAAGCGTCGATCACCGTCAAGCCGGCGTATGGCCTCGGTGACGACGACGTGGCGCGCATGCTGCAGGAATCGTACAAATCGGCCGACGTGGACATGATCGCCCGCGCGCTGCGCGAAGAACAGGTGGAAGCGGAGCGCATCCTGCTGGCCACGCAGGCGGCGCTCGATGAAGATGCAGCGCTGTTGACCGACGACGAGCGCGTGACGGTCGACGCGCTGCTGGCGGCCACCCGCGCCGTGCTGGCGCAGTCGCAGTCCGGCGCGGCCGACCATAGCGCCGTGAAGGCAGCCGTGGAAGCGCTGGCGCAGGGCACCGAAGAATTCGCGTCGCGCCGCATGGACCGCAGCGTGCGCAGCGCGCTGTCGGGCAAGACGCTCGATCAGGTAGTGTAAAAATCCGTCAGCCTGTGCTCCGTCATTCCCGCGCAGGCGGGAATCCATACTGAGCCGGCTGAATCGCCTCCCTATGGATCCCCGCGTTCGCGGGGATGACGGCGGCGCCAAAATTAAATGTAGAGGTAATCTCGTGCCACAAATCGTATTCCTGCCCCACGCCAAACTGTGCCCGGACGGCGCTGTCGTCGAAGCCAAGCCTGGCCAGACCCTGTGCGACATCATGCTCGAAAATGACATCCACATCGAGCACGCGTGCGAGAAATCGTGCGCCTGCACCACCTGCCACGTGCTGGTGCGCGAGGGGATCGATTCGCTGAACGAGGCGAGCGAAACCGAAGAAGACATGCTGGACAAGGCCTGGGGCCTGGAAGCCGTGTCGCGCCTGTCGTGCCAGGCCGTGGTGGCGGACGAAGACCTGGTGGTCGAGATCCCGAAATACACGATCAACCACGCCAGCGAAGGCAGCCACTGATATGGCCTCGGCCAAATCCGCTGCAAGGAAACCTGTCGCACCGAAGATCGGCGCCACCGTCACCGGCGCCGACAACATGCCCGAAATCCGCGAAGGCCAGACGGTCGCGCTGCTGCAGGAGCTGCACATCCTCACGCGCGACGGCAAGATGAACCAGGACAGCCGCCGCAAACTGAAACAGGTGTACCACCTGTACCAGTTCATCGAGCCGCTGCTCAAGGACGTGCTGGCCGCCAAAGGCAATGTGTCGCTGGTCGATCACGGCGCCGGCAAGTCGTACCTGGGCTTCATCATCTACGACCTGTTCTTCAAGGCGCTCGAAGCCGGCTCGCACATCTACGGCATCGAGACGCGCGAAGAACTGGTCGCGCGCTCGCAGCAGCTGGCCGCGCAGTTCGACTTTCCCGGCATGTCGTTCCTGCCGCTGTCGGTGGCCGAATCGACCGAGTCGACCCTGCTGCCGCCGCAGATCGACATCGTCACCGCGCTGCACGCCTGTAACACGGCCACCGATGACGCCATCGACTTCGCATTGAAAAAGAAATCGAAGCACATCGTGCTGGTGCCGTGCTGCCAGGCGGAAGTCGCGTCTGTCCTCAAGAAGAACAAGGGGCAATCGATGGGCAAGTCGGCGCTGTCCGAAATCTGGCGCCACCCGATCCACACGCGCGAATTCGGCAGCCAGATCACCAACGTGCTGCGCTGCCTGCAGCTCGAAGCCCATGGCTACCAGGTCACGGTGACGGAGCTGGTGGGCTGGGAGCACTCGATGAAAAATGAGCTGATCATCGCCACCTACAAAAACCTGCCGCGCCAGCGTCCGGCCGAGCGCCTGAAAGAAGTGCTGGACACCGTGGGTTTGCAGGAGATGGAACAGCGCTTCTTTACCGAACAACATTCATAACGAGGGCAGGGAACGATGGCTGAGCTGAACCAGGTTGCACAGAACGACGGCTGGCTGGATCTGCGCAGCGATACCGTCACCCGTCCCGGCGCGGCCATGCGCGCCGCCATGCACGCTGCCGACGTGGGCGACGACGTCTATGGCGACGACCCCACCGTCAACCGCCTGCAGGAAGTGGCGGCCGACATGTTCGGTTACGAGGATGCGCTGTTTGCGCCGTCGGGCACGCAGAGCAACCTGCTGGCATTGCTGGCCCACTGCGGCCGGGGCGACGAATACCTGGTGGGGCAGGAAGGCCACACCTAC
>JBEVMD010000450.1:0-11122 GCA_040508835.1 Duganella sp.
GACGGCGTTGCGGTCGACACTGGGATTCCGCCGGGATGACGGCGCAGCAGCCAGCCATCGGATCCCCGCCTGCACCGCGATGACGGCGCAGCTGTCAACGCCGGGGTGTCCCGCTGCGCAGGACCGACCCGCACACAACGAGCGTTGCGGGCGGCGATGGCCGCACAGCCGTCATTCCCGCGCAGGCGGGAATCCAATCCTAGTCAGCAAACTGTCAGCATTCCATCAGGAAACTGCAAGCTTGCCCAAATACACTGCTCCAAGGAACTCAACCGGAGCACGCCATGACTCACCGACTCGCCCGCGGCTTCACCCTGATCGAGCTGATGGTGACGGTTGCCATCATCGGCATCCTGCTGTCGGTGGCCATTCCGCTCTACACGGGCTACACCACACGCGCCCGCCTCAGCGAAGCGTTTGCCGCGCTGGGCGGTGCCCAGCCTGCCGCCGAACAGTTCTGGTCCAATAACCGCACGTACGCCGGCTTTGCCGCCGCCACCGGCTTTCCCGCCAACACCGCCAACTTTACCTACACGCTCACCGACGCCACGCCTTCCGGCTATACGCTCACGGCCACCGGTACCGGCAAGACCGGCGGCTTCGTGTACACCATCGACCAGGCCGGCACCCGCGCCACCAAGGCCAGCCCGCCTGGCTGGGGCACCAGCACGTCATGCTGGGTCGATCACGAGGGCGGCACGTGCTCCAACTGATGTACCAGCCGCAGCGCGGCCTGACCCTGGTCGAGCTGCTGGTGACGATCTCGATCATCGGCATCATGCTGGCGATCGGCATCCCCAATGCCAGCCACTGGCTGCTGGCCAACCGCGCCCGCGCCGCCAGCGAGTTTTATGCCGACGGCTTCAGCCTGGCCCGGCGCCAGGCAATTGCCCACAACAGCTACAGCCGCATCTCGCTCACGCCCAACGTCACCTCGGGCCAGATGGACTGGCAGGTGGACATCTGCTTCGCCACCCCCGACGCCGGTTGCACGGACGTGCAGGGCGCCTGGTCCACTACGGCCGCGCCCTCCGCCAGCGATCCCGAGGGCGCGGCCGGCTGGAAATCCGTGTTCCGCGCGGCGGACGCGTTGCCGCAGCACGAGGTGCTCGTGCCCAGCACGCTGCCGGACGGCGCCACCCAGGTGTATTACACGCCGCTGGGCTGGGTCAATCCCGTGGTGGGCAACCGCCTGGCCAGCCTGCGCCTGACGCCGGCCGCCGCCTATGCCGGCGACGTGCCGCCGGTGGCGCTGGCGATCACGCTGGCCGGCATGCCCACCAAGTGCAACCCGGTGCTGCCCAGTACCGACAGTCGCGGGTGCCCGCCATGACGCCGCTGCGCCTGCCAGTGCGCCCGCAGCCGGGCCCATCGCGGCAACCAGCGCGGCGCCTGCCGCAGGGGCCAGCGCGGTGTCCACCGCAGGGACCATCATCGTGTCCACCGCAGGGGCCAGCACGATCCTCAGCGCCGGCACGACTGCGGCACCCATCCGCGCGCCGCCAGTGCGGCATTGCGCTGCTGGAAGCGTTGATTGCGGTGGTGATCCTGGGCATCGGCTTGCTGGGCATGATCGGCCTGCAGGCGCGCGCGTACGCTGCGCTGTCGGACGCCAGCATGCGCGCGGAGGCCACCATGGCCGGCGAAAAGCTGCTGGGCGTGATGAATACCGATATCGCCAATCTCGCCAGCTACAGCCTGGCGGAAGGCGCCGCCCCCAACGCCACGCTGGCGCCGTGGGTGCAGGAGACCCAGCGCGCAATCCCCGGCGCGCTGCTGTCGGTGCGGGTGCAGCCGCAGGACCACCTGTCGCAGGTGGACATCGGCATCCGCTGGCAGCGCAAGGCAGCCAGCCAGCAGAACCGCCACGTCGTCACCGCCTACATTGCCAACTGATGGAGTCTCCATGAACCGCGGCTTCTCCATCGTCGAACTGCTGGTCAGCGTCGTGATCGGCCTGCTGGCCGTGACGTTTGCCACCCGCCTGGTGATCGGTGGCGAGAAGGCCAAGGATGCGGCCGTGGGCGGTTCGGACGCGATGCAGAACGGCATGCTGGCCCTGTACTCGCTCAGCAACGATGCCGCCGACGCCGGCTGGGGCCTGAACGACACCTTTCTGGCCGGTTGCCATACCGAGTTTGCCGACAGCCGCGGCTACCGCATGGCGGTCACCCAGCGCGCGGGACTGGACATCACGCCGCTTGCGCCCGTGGTCATCGAAGCGCGCGGCGCCAACCCCGACCTGGTGACGTTTTATAGCGGCAGTTCGCAAACCGGGATCGGCTCGGTGAAACTGGCGGCGAACTACGCGCCCGGCGAAAGTTCGATCGCGGTGGACAGCCGCAACCCATACGATTTCAATGTGGGCGACGTGCTCGTGGTCGCCCCGCTGGCCACGGCAGCGGGCGCCAAATGCACGCTGTTGCAGATGGCGGGCACGGGCAGCGGCGCCAACGCCAACCGCCTGACGATTGCCACCGGCGGGCCGTTCCGCTTCAATCCGCAGGCGGGGCTGGCGGCGGCGTACACCGTCAACCTCGCGTACATCTACAACCTGGGCAGCGCGGACCGGCTGCACTTCCACACCTGGTCGGTGCAGAACGGCGTGCTGCTGCTGCGCGCCACCGACATGCCGGGCTCCGAAACCGGCGGCGCGTCCGTGATCGACAACGTGGTGTCGCTCAAGGCCCAGTACGGCTTCGACAACCGGGTCGTCGCCAGCTACAACCCGAATACCCCGGGCAACAGCAGCTGGGGCGAGACCACCACCAGCGGCATGCGCGTGGGCGTCTGGAGCGCGGCCATGATCGACGCCGACAACGACGGCCTGGTGGGCGGCGCGGGCGACTTCCAGCGCGTGGCGGCCGTGCGCATTGCCGTGGTGGCGCGCAGCAAGTCCACCGAAAAGCCGGGGACGAACGGCGTGTGCAACGCCACTACCGCGCTGCCCACCGTGTTCGCGCAGGCGGCCCCGGCCAGCGTGCCGGCCGCGCCGTTGCAGGTCGATGTGACAGTGGCGGGCGATCCCGTGGACTGGAAGTGCTACCGCTACCGCGTGTTCGAGACCATCGTCCCGATCCGCAACGCCCAGTGGCGGCCATGATGCGGGGGCGCCAGCGCGGCATCGCTCTGCCGGTGATCCTGATCATGCTCACCGTGATGCTGGTGAGCGGCATCTACCTGCTCAAGTCGACCACGTCGAGCACGCTCACCACGGCCAACCTGGCCTACGATTCGGCGCTGGCCAAGGCGGCCGACGCCGGCCTGCACGCGGGCTTCGCCTACCTGCGCACGGTCGCCAACAAGGCCGACCTCGACACCAACCAGCCGGCGCAGGGCTATGTGGCCACGCTCACGTCCACCTGGACCGTGAGCACGCCGGCGTTCTGGGCCGGTTCCGTCACGCTGCCGCCCAATGGGGCCGGCGACCGCGTCGAGTACGTCATCCACCGCATGTGCGTGTTTCCCGGCGCGTACAACGGCAACAACTGCGTCAAGACGTCGGCCCGGCCCGATGCGGCCACGCCGGTGGCGTTCGGCAGTTCGCTGGCGCTGGGGGGCGCGCGCTACGCCACCCAGCCGCAGCTGCACTACGTGGTAACGGCGCGCATCAACGGCCCGCGCGGCGGCAATGTCGTGACGCAGGCAGTGGTGCTGAAAGGACCATGATGAAACATCTATTGCGCAACCTCGCCATGTGGACCATGCTGTGGGCCGCCTGCGGGCCATGGGCCATGGCGGCCCAGACCCAGGTGGCCCAGGTGCCGCTGCTCAACATCACCGGCACCGGCACGGTCAAGCCCAACCTGATGCTGCTGTTCGATAATTCGGGCTCGATGGACCAGACCTACACGCCCGACTACGTCAACGACAATATCTGCCGCAGCAGTTTTAATCTCGCGTTCGGCACCATGGCGTGCGCGGTGGGCCATCCGCCGTACATGAGCGCGGACTTCAACAAGCAGTACTACAATCCGCAGATCCGCTACGTGGTGCCGGTGCGCGCCGACGGCACGTCGTACCCTGAGCAGAACGCCGCCAACACCAGCAACTGGACCTCCGTCAGCGGCGACGGCTATGGCGTCAGCCGCGCCGACCTGGCCGGCAACAGCGTTACCAGCAATATCAACCTGGTCACGGGATTTCCCGACCTGCGCTGGTGCGTGGTCATCAACAACCAGCTCACGTGCCAGAACAATACGTCGAGCTACACCTATCCCGACCTGCTGTACCAGACGCCGTACGCCACCACCACCGGGCCGTACTACTACACCATCGGCGTCGGGCAATACTGCGCCGACGACACGCTGCGCAGCTGCGTGTCCACGGCCATCGGCGCCAACGCGCCGCCCGGCTACCCGGTGCCGGTCAAGGTGCGCTGGTGCAGCGACCGCCTGCTCACGCAATGCCAGGGCAAGCGGGTGGGCAATTTTATCTATCCCGCCTATTCACAGCCGACCGGCGCGCTGGCCGCGTACGGCACGATTGCGATCGGCGTGTCCGGCACGGCCACGGCGCTCACGATTGCCGACGTCACGCTTACCGACGCGTCCGGCAATACCAGCGACCTGATCGCCAACCCGGTGAGCGCCCCCACGGGCACCAACACGGCGTTCAAGCAGCAGACCATGGCCAGCGCGCTGGCCGCCGCCATCATTGCCACGCCCAATACGTCGTCGAAGCAGATGCTGGCCTGCGTAAAAACGCCCACCGGCCAGTCCACCGTGCCGGCATGCAGCGTGTTCGGCATCTCGCTGGGGGCGGAAAACATCGTGGCCGTGGTGCCGGTGCTGTGCGTGGGCAGCACCAAGAGCGTGGCCAACTGTCTGGCCATCAATGACCTCAGCCGCCAGGGCTGGGGCCTGACGGTGGACAATCCCCGGGTGCAGGTGTCGCCCGCCGTGCCCGCCAAATCGGTGATCACTTTTTCAGGCGGCAACACGTCCAGTTCCTTCAGCGCGCTGGTGCGCAACCTGTCGCTCGGTTCCACCACGCTGATCGGCAACGGCGCCTTCACCAACCCCAGCTACCTGGACCTGGGCCGCAACCGCAGCCCCGCCACCGTGGCCAGCGCCATTGCCGGCAAGATCGGCACCGGCGGCACGGTGCGCGCGTACGTGGGCGGCAGCACCCTGTGCCCGGGACTGGGCAACACCAATGTGTGCCTGCTCGACTACGGCGCCACATCGAACAGCGCTGCCATCAGCAATTTCACGATCGACAACCAGGGCAGCCTGAGCTGGGTGCGCGGCGCCACCGGCGGCTATGCGGCGGCCGTCAACGATGCGATACCGGTGACCACCGCGTCGATCTCAGGCGGGCTGGGCGCGCCGAACCCGTTCGTGCGCGTCAACATCGTTTCCGGCCGCACGTACCCGAGAACGGCCGACCGCAACGATTGCGCGTCCGCCACCACATGCACGTATGCCGAGGAAATGACCAACTTCGCCAACTGGTATGTGTACTACAAAAGCCGGCTGCAAATGATGAAGACGTCGCTGGGCATCGCCTTCTCGCCCATCACGGGCAACTACAAGGTGGGCTACGTGAAACTGTCCACGGCGGGGGCGGGCGGCGCCATCGATCTGAAACCTGCGGATTTTACGGGCAGCGCGCGCGCCAGCTGGTATGCGCTGCTGTACAACACCACGTCGTCGGGCGCCACGCCGATCCGCACCGCGATGGACAATGTGGGCCGCATGTTTGCCAACCTGGCGCCGTACGCGTACGCCAGCGGGGCCGAAGTGGTGCAGTACCCGTGCCAGCAGAATTTCATGATATTGACGACCGACGGCTACTGGAACGGCAGCAGCACGGCCAATGTGCGCAACAACGACAACGTGGAAAACCCCGACCGCTTCTGCACCCAGGCGCGCGGCTGCGTCGATCCGCGCGCGCAGGCGCAGCCGTCGATCTCGGACGTGGCGCTGCACTGGTATAACGGCGGGTCCAGCACCGGCAGCGTGTCGCTACGCCCGGAGCTGGAAGACATGACCAGGCCCGGCTCCGTGCCGGCCGGCGCCGGCGAAAACACCCACCTGCACATGAACACCTACACCCTGGGCCTGGGCGTGGACGGCGTGATGACGTATGAGGCCAACTACGACAAGTCGCCCCGGCCGGGCGGCGACTTTTACAACCTGATCACGGCTGCCGCCAGCGGCTGCCCGTGGAACAACAACGGTCCGTACGTGTGGCCCGATCCGCTCACCAGCACCTCGGCCAACACGGTGCAGGAGCGGGTGGACGACCTGTGGCACGCGGCCATCAACGGCCACGGTAAATACTTCAGCGCCCAGGAGCCGCGCGACGTGGTGAGCGGCTTGAGCGAGGCGCTGACCAATATGCAGATCCGCACCGGCGCCGCCGCTGCTGCCGCCACGTCCACGCCCAACGTCACGCAAACCGACAACGACATCTTTTCCAGTACGTTTACGACCGTGAAATGGTTTGGCGAGCTGCTGGACCAGAAGATCGATATCACCGACGGCACGGCCAACGGCGCGCCCGTCTGGAGCAGCCACAATACCCTGGGCCTGCAGGTGACCGACGTCACAGACCAGCGCAACATCGTCATGATGAGCGCTGCCGCCACGCCGGGCGCCGACCCGGTGCCGTTCACGTTTGCCAACATGACGGGCGCCACGGCGGGCTGGTTCAGCAACAAGTGCACCGCGCTGGCCCAGTGCACGCAGCTGTCCACGGCCGACAGGGCCATCGTCAACGACGGCGCCAACATGGTGAACTGGCTGCGCGGGCGCCAGCAGTACGCGGACGATACCCGCTTTCGCGCATATGCGATCACCACCACCACGCCCGCCGGCGCGGTGGGCCCCGTGCCCATCGTGCTGGGCGATATCGCCTCGTCGAAACCGGCGTTCGTGCGCGCGCCGCTGGCCGATTATTCCGACACCACTTACGACGCCTTCAAGGACGCCCGCACCGATCCCGCCAACGCCGCGTACCGCAAGGGCGCCGTGTTCGTGGCCGCCAACGACGGCATGCTGCACGCGTTCGACGGCGCGAGCGGCAACGAGCTGTGGGCGTACGTGCCGCGCATCGTCATGAAAAAACTGCCGGCCCTGGCCAGCACCACGTACGGCACCAACCACCAGTACACGACCGACGGCTCGCCCGAGGTGGCGGACGTGAAGGTGACCATCGGCGCCGGCAAGCAGTGGCGCACGATCCTGGTGGCGGGCCTGAACGCGGGCGGGCGCGGTTACTATGCGCTCGACATCACCGACACCCACAGCACGCCCAAGCAGCTGTGGGAGTTCTGCGCCGATGCCGCCGTGTGCACGCGCAGCGACGCGGACATCGGTCTCACTTTCGGCAATCCGCAATTCGGCACGCTGGCCGACGGGCGCTGGGTGGTGTTCCTCACGTCCGGCTACAACAACGTGCCCGGCATCGACGGCGTGGCCGGCGGCGACGGCAAGGGCTACCTGTACATCCTGGACGCCTACACGGGAGAACTGATCAAAAAAGTGGCCACGGGTTCCGGCGACACGGCCACGCCATCGGGCCTGGCGCGCATCACGGCCATCTCCAGCGACCCCACCACCGATCCGCGCGCCACGTACGTGTACGGCGGCGACATCCTGGGCCAGATGTGGCGCTTTGACCTGACGGCCGCCAGCGGCGCCGTGTCGGTGCTGAAAATGGGCGATGCGGGCGCCTCGAAGCCGATCACCACGCGCCCGGACGTGACCCTGTGCGGCGTGCCGGCCACCAGCACCGTGGACGGCGTGACCACCACCGTGCAGCAGGGCGTGCGCATGGTGCTGTGGGGGACG
The DNA here is from genome assembly GCA_040508835.1 of Duganella sp. Lineage (GTDB taxonomy): Bacteria > Pseudomonadota > Gammaproteobacteria > Burkholderiales > Burkholderiaceae_D > Rugamonas. The sequence goes on from JBEVMD010000450.1 coordinate 7,800, forward strand.
GGCCGCCTGCTCGACGTGCCCGATACGGCCAACACCGATGTCCAGAGCCTGTACGTGATCAAGGACAGCGGCGCCACGGTGAGCGTGCGCGGCGCGGCGATGGTGAAGCAAAGTCTCAGCCTGTCCGGTACCGGCACCAATAGCGCCACGTACGCGATTACCGACAACGCGGTGGACCTGGCGCAGCGCGACGGCTGGTACCTGGACTGGTCTCTCAACGCGGGCGAGCGGATGAACCTGGACCCGCAGATCGTCAGCGGGGTGGCCAATATCGTCACCAACCTGCCCACGTCGTCGTCTTCGTGCACGGTGGGCGGATCGAGCAACCTGTATCAGCTCAACGTGTGCAACGGGAACTCGGTGCGCAGCTACCCGGCCGGGATCACCTTGTCGAATACGTCGGCGGCGGTGGGGTACATCGTGATCCGGCTGCCGGACGGCCAGCAGAAAATCGTCGCTACCCTGGCCGACGGCGAGAAAAAGACCACGCGCGGGGTGGAGGAAGTGTCGGCCGAGGCGCACCGCGTCGGTTGGCGCCGGGTGCGGGGAGAGTGAGTGGCAGGTGAGCTGCAGGTGAGCTGCAGGCGAGCTGCGAGGGAAATTTCACACGGCGGGTGCATCTCCCGGTAAAATCGAGGGTTTTGCGGGCCCGGGCCCGCGGACAATTCAATCAGGCCTCAGCTTCAGATCGCGAACACATGTCCAACGATATCGAAAACGTAACACCCGAGAATAACGACGACGCCGCCCCGTCGTCCAGCGCCAGTGTCGCCAGCACCAAGTCGCCCGCGCTGATCGCGCGCGAAGTGCTGCGTCGCCGCACCTTCGGCATCATCTCCCACCCCGATGCCGGTAAAACCACGCTGACCGAAAAGCTGCTGCTGTTCTCGGGCGCGATCCAGATGGCCGGTACCGTCAAGGCCCGCAAGTCGGGCCGCCACGCCACGTCGGACTGGATGGAGATCGAAAAGCAGCGCGGCATTTCGGTCGCGTCCTCGGTGATGCAGTTCGAGTTCCGCGACCACGTGGTCAACCTGCTCGACACCCCCGGTCACCAGGATTTTTCGGAAGATACCTACCGCGTGCTGACGGCGGTCGACTCCGCGCTGATGGTGATCGACGCCGCCAAGGGCGTGGAAGCGCAGACCATCAAGCTGCTGGACGTGTGCCGCATGCGCAATACGCCCATCGTCACCTTCATGAACAAGATGGACCGCGAAACGCGCGATCCGCTGGAGCTGCTCGACGAACTGGAGTCGGTACTGAAGATCCAGTGCGCGCCGGTGACCTGGCCGATCGGCATGGGCAAGAACTTCCGCGGCGTGTACCACCTGCTCAACGACACCATCATGCTGTTCAAGGCCGGTGAGGAAAAGGCCGACGGCGCGTTCGAACTGATCGAAGGCATCGACAATCCGCGCCTGCAGCAGATGTTCCCGCTCGAGATGGACCAGCTGCGCATGGAAGTGGAACTGGTCAAGGGCGCGTCGCACCCGTTCGACCTGGAAGAATTCCTGGCCGGCGTGCAGACGCCCGTGTTCTTCGGCTCCGCCATCAACAACTTCGGCGTGCGCGAGATCCTGTCGGCGCTGGTGGACTGGGCCCCGGCCCCGCGCGAGCGCGACGCCACGGTGCGTTCGGTCGATCCGAAAGAGCAGCCGTTCACCGGCTTCGTGTTCAAGATCCAGGCCAATATGGACCCGGCCCACCGCGACCGCATCGCCTTCCTGCGCGTGTGCTCGGGACGTTTCGAGCGCGGCATGAAGGTCAAGCACCTGCGCCTGGGCCGCGAGATCAAGGTGTCGTCCGTGGTGACGTTCATGGCGTCGTCGCGCGAGCAGGTGGAAGAGGCGTACGCGGGCGACATCATCGGCCTGCCCAACCACGGCAACATGCAGATCGGCGACAGTTTTTCCGAAGGCGAGATGCTGACCTTTACCGGCATCCCGTACTTCGCGCCGGACTTCTTCCGTTCGGTGCGCATCCGCAATCCGCTCAAGATCAAGCAGCTGCACAAGGGCCTGCAGCAGCTGGGCGAGGAGGGCGCGGTGCAGGTCTTCAAGCCGGTGCAGGGCGGCGAGCTGGTGCTGGGCGCGGTCGGCGTGCTGCAGTTCGAGGTGGTAGCGAGCCGCCTGCTCAACGAATACGGCGTCGATGCCGTATTCGAAGGCACGAGCATCAGCAGCGCGCGCTGGGTGTCGAGCGACGACAAGAAGGCCTTGTCGGATTTTGAAGATGCGCTGGGCCACAACGTGGCCTACGACGCCGCCGGCAACCTGGCCTACCTGGCCACGTCGGGCGTCAACCTGCGCCTGACCCAGGAACGCTGGCCCAAGCTGCAGTTCCACGCCACGCGCGAGCACTCGGCCAAGCTGGTGTAACGCAATCACCGGATTCCCGCCAGAGCGGGATCGGCGACGCGCCGCCCGATCTTTAGACGCGGGCAGGGCGTAGTCCCAGATGCACGACAAACGGATCGAAGTCGCGGTCGCTGTATAACAGAAGGTGGCCGCCTTCGATACACTGGGTTGCAATCAACGTATCGATGGTCTTGCGGACGGTGATGCCCAGCCCGCGCAGTCGCCGAAAATTTTCAGCAGCCTTGACTGCGATATCGCGACCGCCGATATCGACGACTACCAACGATGTGAGCAATTTTCTGGCTTGTCTGAAGTCGCGATCTTTATTGAATCCCTGCAGAACTTCGGTAAGGATGAGGTCGCCGATAGCGACGAGCTCATGTTCCAGGAAGAGGTCGAGCGCGTCCGTTTGACTGCTGGCAGTGCCGCGAAAATAGTCAATCCAGACGCTGGAATCGACCACGATCATCATCGGTCCTCATGGCGTCCAGGTCGCCCGACCAGGCAAGCTTGCCGCGCAGTGTGCGGAGCTGCGCTTGCCGGTGCAGTCGCAACAAGGTGCGCAGGGCCAGTTCCACGGCCTCGCGCTTGGTCTTGAGACCCGTCGCTTGCAACGTTTCTTCCATTAAATTGTTGTCAATCATGATACTTGTGGTCATGGCAGTGCACCTCCCGTCATGCATGGTAAGCCGGTTTGCGCCGGAGTGCAAACCGGCCGTCATGAAGGTGGCAGGAAACTCAATGCGCTGACAACGCCCGCAGCAGCTTTGGCACTTCGGCGCTGATTTCGCGCGCCAGGTAGCCGAGCGGGCCGTGCTTGAGCGACAGCTGTTCTCCCGCCATCGCGTGCAGCGCCACGCCCCATGCCGCCGCCTGTTCCAGCGTGGCGCCGCGCGCGGCCAGGCCGGCGATCAGGCCGGCCAGCACATCGCCCGATCCCGATATCGCCAGCCCCGTGTTGCC
>JBEVMD010000455.1:0-2863 GCA_040508835.1 Duganella sp.
TAAATCGACAGGTTGCGCAATTCCAGTTCCGCCAGCGGCACGCCCAGCGCTTCGAAATGCTGGTACAGGATGTCGATGTAGGCCAGTCCCGGCAGCAGTTGCTGGCCATAGGCCCGGTGGCCGCGCAGAATCGGATGCTGCGCGGTGAGGCACAGGCGCCCCGGATGTTCCGCCATCGGCCAGGCCGCGGCGGCCGGCGGGCCGTGGATGCGGCGCCGCTGGAGCGCCGGTAAAGCCAGCGGCGCCCGGCGCGCGACATGGCCGGCAGGCGCATCCCACGGCGCCAGGATGGCATGGGCGTTGGTGCCACCATCGGCAAAGCAGCTCAGCGCCCCATACGGCGCCTGCCCGGACCAGGGCCGCAACGCGCGCCCGAATTCGAACGGCGACCCGGCCAGGTCGTAGTGCGCCATGGGCTCCTGGCCAGAGATGAACGGCACGCGCTGGCGGTGGCCGAGCATCAGAACTACCGCGATGAAGCCGGCGATGCCCTTGGCGCACAGCGGATGGCCGATATTCGGTTCCATCGAGCCCAGTTCGCATGGCGCGCCCTCGCGCGCACCGTACACCGCCTCGGTGGCCTTGACCTCCAGCAGATCGGTCACTTCGCTGCCGGACCCATTGACGTGGATGTAGCCCACGTCCTGCGCCCGCACGCCGCTGCCGTCCAGCGCTGCCTGCATCACGGCCTTCTGCGCGGCCAGGTTGGGCGTGGCCGGGCCGGCAGTGCGGCCGTCGTTGTTGATGGCCAGCGCCTTGACCACCGCATGTATGCGGTCGCCATCGTCGATGGCCTGCTGCAGCGTCTTGAGCATCACCATCCCCACGCCCTCGCCCGGCACCACCCCGCCGGCGCGGCGGTCGAACACGTGAAACGCTCCGCCTTCGGCAAGCAGCTTGCGGCTGGCGAACAGCTGGTGCGCCCCGTCGTCGGCCAGCAGGCTGATACCGCCCACCAGCGCGGCGCCGATATCGCCCGATTGCAGCGCGCGCAGCGCCATCTGCATCGCCACCAGCGACGACGAACAGGCGGTGTCCAGCACCAGGCTGGGACCTTGCAGGTCGAAGTAGTGCGAGATGTTGGCAGACAGGTAGTTCTGTCCCACCGCCACGATGGGGTTGCGCGCCAGCGCCAGTGCCTCGGCCGCCGGCTGGTGCCGGCTGCGCGCCCCGAGGTACACCCCTGTTGCGCTGCCTTTTACATCCCTGGCCGTATAGCCGGCATGGTGCAGCACCGCCAGGGTCTCTTCGAGCAGCAGCAACGCTTGCGGGTCCATCGCCCGCGCATCGTTGTCGGTCAGCAGGAAGTAAGCGGGATCGAAGTCGGTCACGTTGGTCATCAGGCCCGCATGGCGGGTGGTGACGCCTGTCCACCGCTGTGCGGGAACGTCGGCAATCGCCGACCTGCCCTCCGCCAGCAGACGCCAGAACGCATCGATATCGTCGGCGCCGGGCAACCGGCAGGACATGCCCACCACGGCGATGTCGCCCCGCTCTGCCACCGCACCACGCGATGCGGCCGGCGATGGCGAACGTGCAGGCGGTGGCGGAAGCACGGGCGCCGGTGCCGCAGCCGGCACAGCGGCACCGGCTGCGTGCGTGCCGAGCACACCGGCCAGCGCGGCCGGATGACTGGCGCCCAGGTATGCGGCAAAGGCGCCCAGCGTGGGATGCTCGTAGAAGATCGACGGATCCATCGGCCCCGTGCTGCCATGCGCCGCCAGTGCGCTTTCCACCCGCCGCAGGATCTGCGTGAGCATGATGGAATCGACGCCATAGTCCTGGAACGGCGTGGCCTTGTCCAGCGTGCCGGCTGCCACCATCAGCTCTTTGGCGAACAAGCCGGCCAGCCAGTCCAGCGTGGCGGCAGCCAGGTCGCCGGTCAGCGGCGCCGGGCTAGCAGCTGCAGCGGCAGCGGCAGCGGCAGCACCGGTTAAAGGGGCAGGCACCGCCTGCGCCAGGCTGCGCTGCAGCAGCCGCTGCGGCGCCCACGCGGCGGGGTCCACCACGGCGGGCAGGATGACCGGCCCGGCGCCGCCGGCCAGCACCGCGTCCAGCAACTGCAGCCCCTCGGCATCGGCCAGGGTGAGCAGGCCGGTGTCCCGGTAGGAACGGGTAGTGGCTTCGCCCATGCCGGTTTCCCGCCACGACGGCCACTCGATGCTGACCACGGGCAGGTCTGACGCGCGCGCTTCGGCCACGTAGTCCATGTAGGCGTTGGCGCAGGCATAGTCGCTCTGGCCGGCCGCCAGCGAGGGCACGGCAGCTGCCACCGACGAAAACAGCGCGCAGAATTTCAGCGGCTGGCCATGTACGGCCGCCAGCAAGGCATCCAGCCCCGCCACCTTGGGTGCGAGGACGGCGGCAAAACCGGCGCCGGTCTTGCGCACGAAGGCCGGGTTGTCGAAGTCGTTGACGCCCGCGCAATGGAGGATGCCGCCGATGGGTCCCATGTCCGACGTCACGCGCCGCACGGCTTGCGCCACCTGTTCCGGTCCGGCGTCGGCCAGCGCCAGCACTTCCACGCGCACGCCCTGCTCCGCCAAGGCGCGTACTGCCGCCACCTTGCGCGCCAGCGCGGCGTTGGCGGGACGAACGTCGGCCAGGCAGGCATCCCACTGCGATGGCGGCGGCATCGCCTCGCGCCCGGTGAGCACCAGCTTGCGCACGCCGTGGCGCGCGACAAAGTGGCGCGCGCACAGCATCCCGATTCCGCGCGTGCCGCCGCTGATCCACAGCACGGCTTGCGCATCGAACGCCAGCGGCGATGCCGCGGGCGCCGCAACTTCATCGAGTATTGCAACGTGGCGCTGCCCTTTTCGATACATTACCTGCGGCGCGTCGCCGGATGCGCGCCACTCCG
>JBEVMD010000491.1:0-9797 GCA_040508835.1 Duganella sp.
CACAGCACGGAGCTGTTCCGCCAGGTGGAAGCATTGCACGGCCTGTACGTCGAGCTGGACCTGCGACAGAGCCTGCCTCCCACGCGCGGCTGGGCGGCATCGCCCGACTTCCTGCTGGAGCTGGCGCGCCACGCGCGGTCCGCGCAGCCGTCGGTCGTGGTCGAATGCAGCAGCGGCGTGTCCACGCTGGTGCTGGCGCGCTGCCTGCAGCGCCAGCGCCGCGGCATGTTGTACAGCCTGGAGCACGACCCGGTCTATGCGCAGCAGACCAGGGAAGCGCTGCGGCGCCACGGCCTGCAGGACTGGGCCCAGGTGATCGTCGCACCGTTGCGCCCGCAACAGGCAGCCGGCGCCACCTGGACCTGGTACGACCTCGGCGCACTGCCGGCCACGCTCCCGATCGACTTGCTGGTGATCGACGGTCCGCCGCAGGCCACCGGTCCGCTGGCGCGTTATCCGGCCGGGCCGCTGCTGTTTCCCCGGCTGGCCGCCGGCGCCACGGTCTTCCTGGACGATGCGGCGCGGCCCGACGAGCGCGCCGCCGTGCAGCGCTGGGGCGTGGAGTTTCCCGCGCTGGCGCAGTCGGCCCGGACCTGCGAAAAAGGTTGCGCCGTGCTTACCGCACCGGCAGCACCGGCACCGGCGCCTGCTGCACCAGCGCCATGACTGCGGCGGCCTCCACCGGGTGTTCGCGATGATAGCGCGCGCGTGCCACGCGCTGCCGCGCCTGGTGCAGCGCCACCGTCTGCGGCGCCAGCTCCACCCCGAAGTCGGACGGCACGGACAAGTTGCCTGCCAGCCGCGCCAGGATCAGGTGGCCGACGTTGGTGCGGTAGTGTGACGTTTCCCAGTAGTAGGTCATGGCAGCGCGTCCGCTGGCCTGCGGCACCGGTTCCGTCGTGATGCTGTTGAAGCCCGAAAAGTCGACCACGCGCGCGTCGCATCCGCGGTCGCGGTAGCGCTCGAACAGCGCGGCCAGGTCGCGCTGCCACTGTTCCAGCGCTGCGCCCTTGCCGGCCCGATACAGCGCGTCCACCGTCATCGCATGCGTGGGATTGATGTACGCGCGCACCTGGACCCGGGCGCCGCACAGGCGGCCCAGGCTCTGGTCGAAGGCCGCCAGCGCTTGCCGCGTCGGTCCGGCGCCCCGGATGAATTCGCGGATGCGCGGCAGCACGGCGCCGCGCGTGCCGCCCCAGCCATCGATGCGGTCGCGCACGCACACGTCGTCGCGCTGGCCGTACAACGCCAGGCTGGAGTGGCAGATGGCGCCAAACGTGCCGCGCAGCAGGCGCAGCGTATCGAGCGTCATGTCGGGCGTGACGGCGCGCTGCAGGTCGATCAGCGTGCGGCGCCACAAATACCAGCGGTCGGTGGCCACCAGCGCGCGGTCGAAATCGGTATTGCCCACCTCCAGCGAAAACGAGGGCGCGTCGATGCCCCATACCACCACCGCCGGCGGGCCCACCGTCACGGCGTGCGCCACCATGGCCATGGCGTCGCCCAGCGACGCGCCGGACAGCCCCGCATTGAACACCGTGCGCGCGCCGAACTGCGCGGTGGCGGTTGGCAAGCCCAGCTCGGTACGTGAATTACCGGCATACACCACGGCCGGCCGCAGGCGCGCCAGCGCATAGGTTTTGCCCCACGCACCCAGTTTTTCGCGCCCCGGGCGCAGTTGCCGGACTTTAGCGGTATCCCACTGGTGGATCAGGTAGGGATCGACCTGGTAGTTGAGCATGGCCACCGCTGCCAGCGCCGTCAGGCTGGTGGCGCACAGCAGCGCGACGTAGCGGCGCCAGCGGGTGGCCGGCAGCTCTGGGCGAAAGGGCTGGGAGCGCATGGTCAAAACTGAAAATAAAGAAATTCGGTCACGCGGTTCATGCTGAACGCGCATACCAGGAACAGCAGCGACAACGCCAGGCTCCAGCCTCGGCCCGGTTGCCAGGTCCACCGCCAGCGTCCCGTGCGGGCCGCCACCTGCTCGATCGCGGGGCCATACCGGCGGAAGATCTGCTGGGTGTTGGGGGCGTACCATGCCAGCAGGCAGGCCAGCGCCAGGGTCGGCAGGCCGGGTCCGCCGAAGTCGATCCAGCGGATGCCGGTGAAGTCCAGCGGCAAACTCAGCGGGTCCAGCGCGGCGCGGTAAGCCGCCATCGCGCGCGGCAGCGCCACGCCGTTGCCGCCGACCATCGCATGCAAGATGTCGGCCGCAGTGTCCAGGTCGGGCGCGCGGAACACGACCCACGCGGCCAGCACCGCGAGAAACGTCAGCGGACGCCCCCACCAGCGCGGCCCGCGGGCGCCGCGCCACGCGGTCCAGCCATGCTGGATCACGAGGTACAACCCGTGCAAGCCGCCCCAGACGACAAAGGTCCAGCCGGCGCCGTGCCATAGCCCGCCGAGCAGCATGGTGGCCATCAGGTTGCGGTAGCGACGGGCGGGACCGCTACGGTTGCCGCCCAGCGGCACGTACAGGTAATCGCGCAGGAAACGCGACAGTGTCATGTGCCAGCGGCGCCAGAATTGGCCGATGTCGGCGGCCTGGTAAGGCGAATTGAAATTGAGCGGCAAGCGTACGCCGAACAGCCGCGACAGGCCGATTGCCATGTCCGAATAGCCGGAAAAATCGAAGTACAGCTGCATCGCATAGGCCAGCGCGCCGATCCATACCTCGATCAGCTGCGGCGCGGCGCCCGGCGCAAACACGGGCCCCACCATGACCGACAGCGGATCGGCCAACAGCACCTTTTTCGACAGCCCCAGCACGAAGATCGACAGCCCCACGGCAAAGTCGGCCGCGTGGACGCCGCGCCGGTGTTCGAACTGCGGCATCATTTCCTTGTGGTGCAGCACGGGACCGGCAATCAGATGCGGGAAGTAGCTGACGAACAAGGTGTAATGCAGCAAGCGATACTCGCCGGCCAGGCCGCGGTAGCAGTCCACCAGGAAGGCAATCTGGGTGAAGGTAAAAAAGGAAATGCCGATCGGCAGGATGATGTGCCAGCCCTCAAGGTGAGCGCCGGCCACGGCGTTGACACTGTCGATGAAAAAATTCGCGTATTTATAATAGGCCAGCAGCGACAGGTTGGCCGCCAGCGCACCCAGCAGCCACAGCTGGCGCCGCGCGGTGGCTGCCGCAATGCGCAGACCGCACCAGTAATTGAACAGTATCGACGCCAGCAGCAGCGGCAGGTAGCGGCTGTCCCAATAGCCGTAAAAGAACAGCGACGCCAGCGCCAGCCAGCCGACGATCCACGAAGGACGCCAGCGCGCCAGCGCCAGGTAGCCGGCCAGCACCACGGGCAGGTACAAGAATAAAAAGGCGAACGAGTTAAACAGCACGGCGCGCCTCCGCTGCGGCCGTGGCCCCGGCCAGCTCGCGGTAACAGCCGGCCAGCTCGCGCGCCACGCGGCGCCAGGTGAAGTGTTCGACCAGGGCGCTGACCGCCGCCCGGTGCGGCGGCTGCGCCACCAGCTCGCCAATGGCGGCGCGCCAGCCGCCCAGGTCGTCCGCCGCCAGTCGGCGCAGCGCAAACTCGCTGCCGGGCAAATCCAGGGCGCTGGCGCGGGTCATGACGGCGGGGGTGCCGGCTGCCAGCGCCTCGAGCACCACCAGCGGAAACACTTCGCCCTGACTGGGCAGGGCGAGCACGGCGGCGGCCGCATAGGTACTGGCCAGCAGCGGATCGTCATGCTTCAGCGGTCCGAGCCAGTGCACGCGGGGACATCGCAGCAACTGCTGCAGGTAGTCGTGGTGCTGCGGCGGCACGCCGCCCACCAGCACGACCGGCAGCTGGCCGTTCATGGCCTGCGCCAGCGCCAGCTGGTTTTTGTATGGCGAGATGGCGCCGGCCATCAGCACGAACGGCCCGTCAATCCCCGTCTGGCGCCGGAACGCGGCGGGATCGGCCTGGAAAAACCGCGGGTGGACACCGTTGGGCAGCACGCGGATCTTGCCGGGGTCGGAACGAAAGCCATCGATGATGGCCGCGCGCTCGGCCGTGCCCAGCGCGATCACCCGTTGCGCCACCTGCAGCGCGCGCTTGGTCTGGGCGTAGCTGGTTTGCACGTTCCACCCGGTAAGCCGTCCCGTCAGGCAGTCGGCCAGCCGCGCGCGCACGCCCGCCGCCGTGTTCCAGGTGGGCGACACCAGCGCGGACAGCACCACCGGCACGCCCAGTTCGGCAGCCAGTTCCACCAGCCGGTAGTTGCCGTTGATCGCGGAAAAGACGTGGATCACATCGTAGCCGTCGAGCCGCTCGCGGTGGGGGTCGGCCAGTGCCACCTGCAGGCCGGGGTCGCCCAGCTGCTGCAAGGCCTCCAGCGTGGCCATCACCTGCACCTGCAGGCCGCCTTCGCGCTGGAACAACATCGGATAGGATAATAGACCCACACGCATTAGACCCACACGCATCATCGGCTCCCGGAAGTTGGGGCCAGCCACGACCGCGCCCTGCGGCCGGCCAGCCGGCATTCGTCGGCCAGGTCGTGCCGGACCAGCAGGACGGCCAGCAGCCAGCCCAGGACGGCGCTGCCGCCGCCGGCCGCCAGCTGTAACGCCGTGCCGTCGGCCCAGGCCACCACGGCGCCGGGCCCCGCCAGGCTGGCGCCGGCAATCGCGGCGCTCTTGCGGCAGGCAGCGCCCAGCTGGCGCCAGTGCACGCCGACCAGCCGGTTCAGCAGGCGGTACGTGAGCCAGCTGCGGAACACCGCCCCCGCCACCACCGCCCACGCCACCCAGGCCAGCCCAAACGGCGCCGCCAGCAGCAAGGCCGCGATGCGCACCGGAACGGCGGTGGCGTCCAGCCGGGCCTGGCCGCCCACCTCGCCCATCGCCACGAACAGGTAGCGCGCCATGCTGAACAGGCTGTACACGGCCGACGCCAGGCACAGCGTGCGCACCAGCGGCGCAGCGGCCGCCCACTGGGGACCGTACAAGCCGCGCACGATGGCCGGGGCCAGCAGCGCGACGGCGCCGAAAAACGGCCAGGCCAGCGCGGCCATGTAGCTGACCGTCGCCAGGTACGCCTGCCGCAGGTCGGCGCCGTGCCGCGCCTGGGCCGAAAACAGGGGAAAGATCACGGGCGAGATGGCGGCCGTGACCAGCTGGTTGAACACATTGACCACGCCGACAGCCTTGCCGAAGAGACCCACCCCGGCCACTCCGATCAGCTTGCCGACGATCAGGTCGGGCGCGGCCACCCCCGCCTCGTCGATCACCGTGCCGCCGGTTGCCACCGCACCGAACCGCCAGACGCGCGCCGTGCCGCGCCAGCCGGGCAGCCATGGCAGGTGGCGCGGCCGGCAGGCCAGCGTGGCCAGCACCACGGTGGCCGTGCCGGCCACCGCTGCCCAGACCAGGCTCAGGTGACCGAAACCGCGCCAGGCCAGCCAGATCGCGCAGCCGAGCTGCACGCAAGTCTGGCTCAGGTTGATGAACAGGATGGCGCCGAAGCGCAGTGCGCGCCGCAGGCACGGCATGGCCAGCGCGCTGAACGGCAATAGCACGAAATTGATGGCAAGCAGCTGCAGCACCGGCTGCAACTGCGGCTCGCCATAAAACGCCGCCACCGGCCAAGCCGCGCCGTACACGATCGCCGCCAGCGACCAGCCCACCAGCAGGCTGACGCCCAGGGCCGCGCGCAGCTTGTCGGCGGTCAGCTGCTTTTCCTGCACCACCCAGGCGCCCACGCCGAAATCGCGCAGCACCTGCGCCAGCCCCGCCACCACGGCACCGACTGCATACAGCCCCACCTCCGCCGGCGTGAGCAGCCGGGCCAGCACCATCGTGCCGCCCGTGTTGAGCAACAACAGCGCATATTTTTCCGCAAACGACGCCGCCAGCGAGCGGCGCGTGCTCGCCGCTGCCGCATTGTCAGACCAGGCCGTCATAAAATGCTTTCACCTGGCGGCCCACCACGTCCAGGCTGTAACGCGCCTGCGCTATCGCCCGGCCCTGTTCGCCCATGCGCGCGCGGCGCGCGGGGTCGGCCAGCAAGGCGGCGATGTCCGGCACCGCCGCCTTGATATTGCCGGTAGCGACCAGCAGACCGGCGCCGGTGCCACGCAAGATGTCGGCGCTGCCGGGCACGTCGGTGGCAATTGCCGGCACGCCGCAGGCCATGGCCTCCACGGTGGCAATGCCGAATCCCTCGTTGCGGCTCAGCAGCACGTGCAGGTCGAAGGCCGGCATCAGCTGCGCGACATCCTCGACGAAACCGGTGAACACCACGCAGTCGGCCAGGTGCATGCGCGCCGCCTGCGCGCGCAACGCCGCTTCCAGCGGCCCCTGCCCGGCCAGCACCAGGTACACGCGCGGCAAGCGCTTGCGCAGCTCGCCCAGCAAGGCCAGCAAGGCGGCCGGCTGCTTTTGCGGCGACAGCCGCGCCACCGAGCCGAGCACGAGCGCGTCATCGGCCAGGCCCCAGCGCGCCCGCGCCGCCCGCCGCACATCGGCAGACGGGCGGAAGCGCTGCAGATCGACCGGGTTGGGTATCACCGCCAGCCTGGCGGCAGCGGGAATATACGGTGCGTAAATCGCCTGGAAGTGCGCCAGCGCCGAATCGGATACCGCGTAAATCCCGCGCACGCCGGCAAACGCCTGGTACAGCAGGCGCGCCTGCCAGCGCTCGAACGTCGCGGGCGGAAACGCGTTGTGGACGCTGATCACGGTGGGCACGCCGCAGTGCGCCGCCAGCCACAGGGCCGAGGCGCCGTAGTTGGTCCAGCACAGGGCGATGTGCGCCAGGTCGGCCCGAAACGCGTGCATGCGTGCGCGGGCCAGCCAGCGCGCCCGCCACAGTTGGCGGCGGCGGCCTTGCCACTGTTCGAGAAACTGCGGCGCATCGTACAGCGCCACCGCGATCTGTTCGGCTGCCAGCCGTTGCGACCATGCCGCCAGGCCCGGAAACGGCCGCAGCGCCAGCAGGCTGGCATGGCCGGCCTGCTGCAGGTAGCGCACTTCCTGCGCCATGCGCAGCTCCATGCCGCCCAGTTCGCCTGAGTAGCTGGTCACCACGATGTTTTTCGGCAGCGTACGGCCGCCGCGCCACGCTTCCCGGAAATATCCCTGTAAATACGCGAGATCCCAGCGCGCACGCAGCAGGCCATCGCCGTCACGCCGGGCGGCAGCCCGCGCGGCGCCAATCAGAGCCTCCAGGTACTGGCGCCACATCCAGCGCGGCACGCCGGCCAACTCGGGAAACATGCCGGGACGGTCTTGCCGGTACTTGCCGCGCCCGAAGCGGCGCGCCTTTTGCAGCACGTACGCCAGCGTCAGCTGATGGGCGCGGATGTGGTGCGCCACGCGCGCCGCGCCGCAGTGCCAGCTGCGGTGCCCCGCCAGCGCCACCCGGCGCACGAACTCGGTTTCGCTGCCCATCGCGTAGTCGCCGCCGCCGGGGCCCACCGTGGTGTCGAACCGGTGGCCCTGGGCAAAGACCGCAGCGCGCACCGCCATGTTGGCGCCCCACACCAGGCCGGGAAAGACGGGACCGTCCGCCGTGCCGGCCGTCACGTTTTTGGTCAGGTCCGTCGTCAGGTCCGTCGTCAGGTTCGCGGTCGAGCCTGCAGCCAGCCCCGCATTCAGGCCCGCATTCAGGCCCGCATTCAGTCCAAAGGTCAGTCCCATGGGAACCAGCCGCAGCAGCCAATCGGGGGGCGGCGCGGCCCAGTCGGCAACGATGGCGCCGCCGAACACGGCGTAGTCGGGATGGGCGGCGGCGGCCGCTTCCCATTGCTGCAGCCAGTCGGCAGCGGGAATGGCGTCGTCGTCGGTGAAGAGGAACAGGTCATCGGCGCGCGCTGCCGGCAGCAGCAGCGCCCGCGCGGCATTGAGGGCCAGGTTCTTGCCGCGCCGCGGCTCGTGCAACAGGCGCATCGGCAAGCCCTGCGCGTGCAGCGTCACCACGGCGACGGTGTCGTCGGTGCTGGCGTTGTCGATCACGACCAGCTGCCACGGCTGGACCGGCGCCTGCAGCGCGCGGTAGCCGTCCAGCACCCGCGCCAGCGTGGCCGCCCCATTGTGGGTGGCCATGAGAACAGTCAACAAGGGCGCCGCTCCTCTGCTCTAAGATTGCAACGATAAACAACCAGTGTACTGACGGCCTCGACAGATAAGTTGAGCTGCGTCAACGACTCTCCACCGTATGCGCGACGTCCTCGTTACCCTGATCGTGTTTGCCAGCCTGCCTTACATCCTCCGCAACCCGGTCAATGGCGTGCTGATGTGGATCTGGATCAGCGTGATGAATCCGCACACCCAGGGCTGGGGATTTGCCACCACGTTTCCGTTCGCGCTGATCATTGCCGTGGCCACGCTGTTCAGCGTGGCCGTGTCGCAGCAGCCCAAGACGCTGCCGGCGTCCGGCATCACCTTCACCCTGATCGGGTTCATCCTGTGGATGAACGTCACCACCCTGTTTGCGATTTTCCCCGCCGCCGCGCTGGTCCAGTGGAGCAAGGTCATGAAGATCATGCTGATGAGCTTGGTGGTCATGATGGTGATCCGCACCCGCGCCGACATCCAGCGCGTGGTGTGGGTGCTGACGCTGTCGCTGGGGTTTTACGGCGTCAAGGGTGGCCTGTTCACGGTGCGCAGCGGCGGCCAGGACCGCGTGTGGGGACCGGTGGGCACTTTTATCGGCGACAACAACGCACTGGCGCTGGCGCTGATCATGACCATTCCCCTGATGCGCTACCTGCAGCAGACCTGCAACAAGCGCTGGGTGTGGCACGGCATGAACGCGATGATGCTGCTGTCGGCGCTGGCCGCGCTGGGGTCGTACTCGCGCGGCGGCCTGCTGGCGATTGCCGCCATGATCATCTACATGTGGCTGCAAAGCCATAACAAGCTGACCACCGGCCTGCTGATCTGCCTGCTGGCGCCGCTGGCCCTGCTGTTCATGCCGGACCGCTGGAGCGAGCGCATGGACAGCATCGGCGCATACGAGTCCGACGGCTCGGCCATGGGCCGCATCAACGCCTGGCACATGGCGTACAACCTGGCCAGCGACCGTTTTTTCGGTGGCGGCTACGAAATCGCCGAAGCATCCACCTTCCTCATGTACGCGCCCGACCCCACCGCCATCCACGCGGCCCACAGCATTTATTTTCAGGCGCTAGGCGAACACGGCTTTATCGGGCTGTTCATTTATCTGCTGCTGGGCTGGTTGACGTGGCGCTCGGCGTCCTGGATCGTGCGCAACAGCCGGGGCGTGGCCGACCTGGCCTGGGCCAGCCACCTGGCAAACATGATACAGGCCAGCCTGGTGGGCTTCGGCGTGGGCGGCGCGTTCCTCAGCCTGCTCTACTACGATGTCCCCTACTATCTGGTTGCCGTGGTGGCCGCCACCCGCATCCTGGTCGCGCGGCGCAAGGCCGAGGCTGAGGCAGAAGCCGAAGCGCGGAACCGGACGGCGCCAACGGCGCCCGCCCTGGCCATCGGACGCGGTCGCTGAGCGGCAATGCCCGGTGAGCGAGACGGCAAGCGATTCAAGCCAAGCCGATTGGTGCCACAATTCGTGCGCCAATTCGTGCGCCGATTCGTGCGTCGATTCGTGCGTCATTACGCGCGCCAGTTATTGAGCCTTTATTGAGCCGGTTATTGAGCCGGTTATTGAGCCGGTTACTGAGCCACCTGGCGAACCAGGCAGCGAACCAAATGTTAAGCCGATAAGGCAGCGGGTCGCCGGCAGCCGCAGGCAACGCGCAATGGCGGCGGGGAGCCGGCCGCCCGGCCCGTCCGGACCTGCGCCTCGAGGGCAACCGCCACGCCCGGGGCGGACGCCCTCTCA
>JBEVMD010000503.1:0-9592 GCA_040508835.1 Duganella sp.
AAAATGGAACGCCAACGTCTCGCGCCTGCAGGGGCTGTCGCCGGTCGATAGCCTGGCGCTGAGCGCTGCCGCCCAGTGGACCGATGGCAACCTCGACTCGGCAGAAAAAATGTCGGTGGGCGACCCGTACACCGTGCGCGCCTACGACGTGGGGGCGGTATCGAGCGATAGCGGCTATTTCGCATCGGCCGAGCTGCGCCATGACTTCGGCGCCTCGGCAGCGGGCCGCTGGCAGGCCATGGCCTTTGTCGAAGCCGCCCATGTCAAACTCAACCACCGCGCCTGGGATGCTGCCGACAACTCGGCCACGCTGTCCGGCGTGGGCCTGGGACTGGCGTGGGATGGCGGCGCCGGCTGGCGCGCCAACCTGTCGCTGGCCGCGCCGGTCGGCGGCCGGCCGTCGATGGCGACGCCGCCCACGTCGGCACGCGCGTGGTTGACGGCCAGCAAGGCATTCTGACGCAGCGCGGGCCGGGCGGCGACCCGGTATCGTATGATTTTGGTTGGCAGCGCGATTTCGGCCTTCCGTTTTTCGCTGCTGCCTGCTATGATCCTGCCTCCGCTGGCAACAGCGGAAAGGAGAGGTGGCAGAGTGGTCGAATGTACTTGACTCGAAATCAAGCGTAGGGGCGACCCTACCGTGGGTTCGAATCCCACCCTCTCCGCCAAGGATGTGAAAGAGCCCCACGCGTTGGGGCTTTTTTTCGTCCGTCGATCCGCAATGCAGCTGTGTCCGATGAAAAATCAGGCGCCAGGAAAGGTCACGCCCATGTCACGATGCGGTGAGAATTGGTGAACTTTTTCCCATATGTAAGCTGATATGCTCCAAGGAAATGTTAATGACGACATCGCCCGATGTGGATTTAATGTTTTCCGCCGCATGGCGCTTACCGATGGAGGAAACATGCCTGCTACGCTTGCCACTCACAACCCCGTTCAGCCCTACCAGACCCCCAACCAGTTATCGCAATTCGATTTCGCGTTTTCCCTTTCCCAGCAGATCATCAACAGCCAGCTGCGCGACGCGCGCAATGGCTGGGTGGATGACATCCCCGGTTTCGATCGCGTGCACGCCACCGCCGACGTCGCGGGCGACAGCATCACGCTCGACGCCGCCTTGGGCGAGCTGATCGTCGATCTCAATGCGTCCACCCCGGACGCCATGCGCCTGTCGATGCCGGTCAGTACCGGCGCCTTGCGCTCGCCAGCACTCGGTACCGTCCAGCTGGACAATATGCTGCTGCGTTTTACGGCGCCGTTGCGGCGTCGCGAGATCGGGATGGACGTGCTGCGCGGAGCGGCGCCCGAGCTGGCCGACAAGGCGCAGGCGGTGATCGACGAGCTGGGCCTGAAATCGAACCTGTTTTCCATCGAAGCCCTGTATATGGATCTGACCAGCCTGGACCGGATGGAAGCGGTGTCGGTACAGCAGGATAAGGCCGTGCTGGCGCCGCCGGCGGCAGTCGTCGAGGCGCTGCGCGCATGCCTGCGCAGTCTGGCGGCCACGCAGCCGGTATTGCTGCAAGCCGTCGTGTTGCCGGACCGGTCAGAGCATCCGTCCACGTTCGTCATGCGCGACTTCACCTACAACATCACGCCCTGCGCGGGCAATCCGAACGCCGCCACGCTCGACTACCTGGGCGTGTTCTGGCGCGGCCTGGACATGCCGGCGAACCTGGTGGAAGCGCGCAAGCAGCCGGGCGCGTGGATCGATCCGCAGCTGGCCCCCACCGTGACCATGCGTGCCGGCGTGCTGGCGCTGCGCGGCGAACAGGTGGCGCAGGAACTGGCCGCCACGCTCCAGCGGGTATTCGACGCCGCGTATGCGCGCATGGATGCCGCCAACCAGCGCCGCAGGGACCAGGGGGCGGTCCGCAATCCCGGCCTGGAACTGCCGCATCCCGAAGCGGAGCTGCTCAAGCGGATCACGGTCGAAGCGCGCGGCAAGCAGATCGCGCTGCAGTCCGATGCGCGCTGCAACAGCTACCAGTGGTCCGACGAGAACGTGGCCTACACGCTGAAAAAATCGCTGCGCCTGTCGCTGGTGCCCACGCCGGGCCTGGGATACCGGCTCGACGGCGCCATGGTCGTGGACTTGCTGCGCGAGCGCAAGGTCAACCTCGATATCGTGTCGGCGGCGTCGGCCGTGATCACGGCCGACATCTTCGGCGAGCTGCGGTTGAACAGTCCGGCCAACGAGTTCGACTGCGACGTCACGACCGCGCTGACCATGGGTTTCAGGCCGGCCACCGAAGTGAAAAGCGATAACGGCAATTTCTGGAAATGGATACTCCAGGTCAATACTGCATATGACCAGCGCCTGGCGTCCGGGTTTGCGGCAGATGCGCGCGCGGCCATTGAAAAAATGCTCAACGAAGCCCTGCACGACCTCAATGTCGACCTCGGCACTTTGGCCATCGTGCCACCGGGCGGCGGCGTGTTCACGTTTGCCACACCGCGGTTCTCGCCGCAGCGCGACCTGCTGCTCGATATCGGATACAGAGGCGTACTGCCACAAGGAGAGCAACCATGAGTCGCAAGGATCACACAACCGCCGTCGAACCGCGCCGTTTCGAGGCGCCGGACGCCAACGGCCAGCTGCGCCAGTTTACCGTGGACAGCCAGGTCATGGATTACTTCGAGCCGGCGCGCGCGTTCCGGCTGGGCGACCTGGCCGATGCGCCGGGCGCGCATTTTCAGCCGCGCCTGCTCGCCCTGCCGGACCGCAGCCCTGACGCCAACGCACCCATGGTGCTGGCGCTGGACCAGCAGCGCAAGCTGGTGCTGGTCCGGCGCGGCGGCGCCGGCTCGACCGGGTGGGCGCGCACCGACCTGTCGGCCGGGTTGGCGGCGTATGCGCCGGGACCTGTGACGGCGTTTGGGGCGGCCTGGCATCACACCGGCGACCGCGTGCTGGCGACCCTGGTGGCCGCCATCGACACCGGCAGCGGCGACAGCCGCGTACTGATCGCCTACGATGTGGACCTCGATACCGTGGCATGGGACCGCCTGGCCTGGACCGATTACGGTACCCGCGCCAACGTGGCCGTGGCGGGCGTGCGCGTCTGGCGCGATGCGGACGGGGTATGGATGACCCTGCTCTCGGCCGCGAGCGGTTTCGGCCAGCAGCCGTACCTGGTCCGCAGCGACCAGCCGCGCACGCTGGACGCAGCGTTTGTCCTCAGTCCCGCCACCGACCTCGACGCGATTTTCGATTTGCAGGCCGGACCGTGGCGCAGTTTGCCGTCGCGTGGCTATGTCACCAACAGCATCCTGTACGTGATGGGCGCCAACGCCGGCGGCGGGCGCGTGCTGTCCGCGCGCACCCTGGAGTTCGACGCCAGCGGCCAGCCGCAGGTGACGCCCTCGTATGGCTTGCACAGTCCCGCCGGGGCCAGCGTGCTGGCGGTGGGGCGGCACGACGGCGTCGCGCGCGGCGCCGACCTGTATGTCGGGGGCGCCGGCGTCAGCCGGCTGACTGCCGAGCAGGTGCGCTGGCAGGAAAAGGCGCGCTGGGAAACAGTCATTCCGGATCAGCTGGGCAGCCCGGTGCGCCGGCTGCTGGTGGCCGAGAGCGACGGCGGCGCCGTTTCGGTGTGGGCCCTGCTCGAGGACGGCCAACTGATCACGGTCCGGCGCCTGGCGACCGGAGAGGCGTGGAGCACGCCGCTGGCGATACGCACCGGGGTGGCCGATATCGCGCCGGGCGCGGCGGATGGAGAGCTGACCAGCTCGGTGTTGGTGATCTATGCGGAAGGCGATGGCACGCACCTGTGGCGCGACGACGAGGGCATCTGGCAGGAGGCGGTGATCGTGACGGCCGATCCGGCCGACGCCACCAGGATCAGCAGCCTGGGCACGCAGCTGTGCGTGATGGATGCGGATGGCCTGCCGGCGGCCGGCGTGCCGGTCACGCTGTGGGCGTCGATCCCGTCGTCGCTGGTCGTCAACGGCCAGCACCATTACGTGGGGCCGACACGCAGCGTGCAGGTGCGCACGGCAGCCAATGGCGGCATCGTCGTCTTCAACCGCGCGCTGTCGTTCGCGCCGGCCATTTACCGGCTGCAGGTCGACGGCATGGATATGTGCCTGGACCTTAATCCGGCCACGGCGCTGTACCAGCGGTTCAGCACCATCACGGCGGACGAGCTGCGCGACGCCACCTTGCCCGGCGGCGGCGAACATTTGCTGGCGCCCGGTTATCGCGGCGCCGGCGCCACGGCCAGCCTGGAAGCGCTGGCGCAGGCGTTGCGCGGCGCTGCCCGGCTGGGGCTGGGCGGCGACAGCGTGGCGGCGGGCGTCCGCGTGGTCAAGCCATTGGCCCCCTACACCTCGGAAGTGACGGCGGCGTCGCTGCCCGCCGGTTACGGCTTCGGCCTGGCGAGCGACGGCGCTGGCGCGCTGGCCACGCCCCTGGCAGCGCCGGATGCAGCGCAGGCGGCTGCGGGCGATGGGCTCACCTGTATCGGCGATTCGGTGTCGGATTTCCTGCACAGCGTATGGAGCAGCCTGGGCAAGGCGGCGGGATTCGTGGTGCAGGTGGTGGGGGACGTCGTGGAGGTGGTATGCACCATCGGCAGGACCATCAAGCGTTGCGTGCTGACCTGCGTCGAACAGATCGGCGCGTTCTTCGAGTGGGCGTGCGATGCCGTGTCGACCGCGGCCGGCAAGGTATGGGATTTCGTCAAATTCCTGTTCGACTGGGACGACATCGTGGCCGTGCGCAATCGCCTGGCGGAGCTGTTCCTCGATGACCTGGACCAGGTGGCGCGGCAGATCGGCCACCTGAAGGGCACGGTCGGCCAGGCGTTCGAGGACACGCTGGCGGCCATGGAAAAGAAAGCGGCCGAGCTGGGCGTCCCTGCCAGCCGGGCCCTGGCCACCAAGTCCGCCGCCGATCCCGTGAAAAACAGTCCGGCGCTCAGGGACAGCCCCGCCGCCGACGCGACCAGCAGCGGGCCGGGCGCCTGGGTGATGGACCAGCTCGAAAAATTCGGGCGCGAACTGATCACGTTCGAGGTACCGCAGAACGATGACGACAGCATCGGCAAGGGCAGCCTGATCGATGACTTGCAGGACAACTTCACGCAGTTGTGCCGCGACCTGGGCGACCAGGCCACGCAAATCTTCGGCGACGATTTCAAGGTCACCGACCTCGACGCCGCCAAGCTGCAAAAGCTGATCCTGGCCGTGGCCTTCGGCGTCGCAAAAAGCGCGACCAAGCTGATGCGTGACGTGGTCAACCGCATGCTCGATGCGCTGCTGGGCATGATCGCGCTGTACAAAAAGCTCGCCTACACCGTGATCCGTCTGCCGTTCCTGGAAAAGCTGCTCAAGCTGGTGGGGGTGGGCGAAGTCGATACGTCGTTCCGCCTGATCGACATGATGCTGTTGTTGCCGGCAGTCCTGACGACCGTCACCTTCAAGCTGATGAGCGACGTGCCGCTCAGCGAGGTGCTCAAGGCCAAGCTGCCGCCGCCGGGCGCGCTGGCCGCCCAGTCCCTGCCTGGTTGGAACGAGCTCAAGGTCGTAAAGGATATCGGCATCACATTTATCAGCTATATCCAGATCGTGCTCGACGCCCCGGCCGCCATGCTGCCGATGGCGGAAAAGGTGAAAATAGGTAAGTTCGATGCCTTCAAGTGGGTGTTGGGCGCGCTGGGGCAATTCGTGTTCAACTTCCCGCTGCTGGCCGGGCGCGCGGACCGGCCCGCATCCACCAAGTGCTGCGACACGGTGGTGTATCTGCTCGGTTGCGTGCAGTCCGTGGTCAAGGGGTGGAATTTGTACCGCAACAACGATCGGGGCACGGTGGTCTTTCAAAAACTGTCGCAGCGCACCGCCGAACTCGATACGTTCTGCTTCACCATGCAATTGGTCTTCAGAACCATCGGCTACGTGGCGGACGACAAGGAGAAGCGCGATGGCTGGGAGTTCGTGCATTTTTGCGGCCGGATCGGCGCCCAGGACCTGATGCAGATTGCGCGGCTGATACCGGATCCGTTCAGCAAAGGCATGACAGTGCTGGTGGCCCAGGCCGGCATCCTGGGTCTGTACGTGTTCCCGCGCATCGACCGCCATCTCGATGCGCTCGGCGTGGAGCGCCGGCCGCGCGGGGAGCGTAACAGCCTGGGTGCAGCCCGTTCCATGCGTCCCGCCTGAGGTCGCAATTAGGGCGGCAGCGTCTGCCAAGCGTCCGCGCGCAGCAGCGCCACCAGGGCGCTGACGTCGGCGTCCGGGAATGCCGCTCGCAACTGTGCCAGCCGGCCGGCGGCCACAGCTGCCGCGCCGCTGGTCTGTCCCGGCGGTCCCGGCACGAGGTGCAGCGTGGTGGCGCACGCGGCACCGGCCAGTGCCGGCAGGCGTTGACTGTACCGGTGCAGGCGTTGCGGGTCGGCGGCGTCCAGGGCGGCGACGCTCACCACGTCGCGCAGGATGGCGGGCCAGGCCATGCCGTGCGGTTCACGCAGCCGGAACTGCGGGTAGGAGTTACCTGCCGGCATGACTGTCGGGACGCCGGCAGCGCGCAGCAGGGCAATCATGCGGGACAGCGGCGTTTCCTGGAAAGGAGCGTCATGCGCGTGGTGGCTGGCGTCGGCCACCGCAGCGCACACGACCGTGATGCCCAGCGCCGCCCGTTGCGCCACCACCCAGGCAAAGGCGGCGTCGAGCCGTCCGGCGTCGAGCAGCCAGCCATTTTCATCGAGCAATTTAAGGTTGACCAGCCGCGCCTGCGGACAGTGCGCCAGCAGCGTGCCCGCCATGGCATCGCCGTGGCGGGAACCGGCGGGCGCCAGCGATTGCGGCTCGCCGCACCCGGACAGGTTGATGCCGCCCGCGATCACGCCTGGCGCGTAGTCGCCCGGCGTCAGTCCGGTATCGATCAGGCAGATCGTGGGTAAATGCGTGCGTAACGGCATACCGCCATTATAGAAGGACAGCAGGCCGGGGTGGCTGCATGGGCGCGCCACGACCAGGCGGCGCTTGCATGGTAGACTGCGTCGCCTTCCCCATGATTTTTCCGCCATGTCGCTCAGCGCTGCCCCTTTTTTTGACCTCGCTATCCGCAGCTACAACGCCCGCTGGGACGTGGATCGCCACGCTTTTGCCCAGCTTGTGCTGCCGCTCGACGGACAAGTCCACCTCGATATCGCCGGCCGCCAGGGACGTGCCGATCCGCTGCATGCGGCCGTGGTGGTGGAGGGGACCTGGCACGCCACGCGCAGCGAAGGACAAAACCGTTCGCTGATCCTCGATTTCGACCAGGCTGAACTGGAGCTGCCGCATCGCCAGCGCCTGCTCGAACGGCCGTTTGCGGCGCTGGGCCCCGCCGCGCGCAAGCTGATCGAATTCATGCGCCTGATGGCCGGGCAGCAGGCAGTGCAGGGCGCCATGCTGCGCGCCTGGACGCCGCTGCTGCTCGACACCTTGGCCATGGACGTGCCGCAACCGCGCTCGCGCCTGGCCGCGCTGCTGGCGCAGGTGGCGGCGTCGCCGGGCGCGCCATGGACCACGGAATCGATGGCGCAGGCCGCGCACCTGAGCGTGAGCCGCCTGCACGCCGTGTTCGTCGAGGAACTCGATACCAGCCCGCATCGCTGGCTGCTGCAGCAGCGGCTTGATTTCGCCTGCCGGCAACTGGCCGGCGGCCGTCTGGCGGTGGCGCAGGTGGCCCTGAACGCGGGCTTTTCCGACCAGAGCGCCCTGACGCGCGCCATGCGCCGGCAGCTGGACACCACACCCGCCGCCTACCGCCGCCGCAGCCAGGAGATGGCGTCAAACATCGAGTAGCTGGCGTCAAGCCATGGCGGCCGCGAGCGGCCAGAATCATCCCTTTGGTTCGACAGGGAGACAGGCGTCATGGCTTTCAACAATCAGCGTCGCGGCATTGCCGCCGGCATGGCGGCGTGCGCCTTGTGGGGTTTGGTGTTCCTGGCGCCGGAACTGACGCCCGGTTTCTCGCCTCTCCAGCTGTCGGCCGGCCGCTACCTGGCCTATGGCGTGGTGGCCGCCATCCTGATTGCCCCCAGCTGGCGCCGGTTGACGGCGCGGCTCACGTGGCGCGAATGGTGCGGCCTGGCCTGGCTCGCCCTGAGCGGCAATCTCGTGTATTACGTGCTGCTGGCCAACGCCGTGCAGACGGGCGGCGTGGCCATGACGTCGCTGGTGATCGGCCTGCTGCCGGTGGCGGTCACAGTGGCCGGCGCGCGCGACCGCCGCGGCCCCCACGCGGTGCCGCTGCGGCGCTTGCTGCCGTCGCTCACGCTCAGCCTGGCAGGCCTGCTGTGCATCGGCTGGCAGGCGCTGGCAGTGTCCGCACGCGCGACCGGTGCGGCGTCGGTGGTGGGGCTGCTGTGCGCGCTGGGAGCGCTGCTGTCCTGGACTGTCTACGTGGTGAGCAACAGCCGCGCACTGGCGCGCCTCGATGGCGTGTCCGCGCATGAGTGGAGCTTGCTGACGGGCGTGGTGACGGGCGCACTGGCGCTGCTGCTGGCCGTGCCGGCGCTGGTCATCGATACGGCGGTCCATGCCGCGCGCGACTGGTGGTGGTTTGCCGGCGTGGTGACGGCCGTGGCCATCTGCTGTTCCATCGTGGGCAATGGCCTGTGGAATATCGCCAGCCGCGCGCTGCCGCTCACGATGACGGGACAACTGATCGTGTTCGAGACGGTATGCGGGGTGCTGTACGGCTTGCTGTGGGAGCGGCGCTGGCCGACGCTGGCGGAAGCGGCGGCGCTGGCCTTGCTGCTGGGCGGGGTGGCGCTGTGCGCCAGGGCGCACCGGCCGGGGAGGGCGGCGGTCGCCCCGGTGGAGCGGCCCGCCTGACGCCCAGTGGTTTTACATCGAAGGACGACGGCCTTCCAGTGCTTGCGGCGGAATCATCGGTGGCGGGATTTCTTCGATTTCATCCTTGCGCGCCTGGATCTGCTCGCCCAGGGCCACCAGGTCGATCCCGGCTTTCCTGGCCAGCGGGAACATCTCTTCTTCCTCTTCCTGCACGTGGTGGTCGATGTATTCGCCCAGCACTTTCACTTTCGCATCGTACAGGTCGTCGTGCGGATCCATGGCGTGGATTTGCGCGATCAGGTCCTTGGCCGAGGCGTGCTCGACGGTAGCTTCGTCCACCAGGTCGTCCGCATCCTTGGCGTCCGAACGCACGGCAGGGTAGAAAATCTCTTCCTCGGCCATGGCATGCTTGGTCAGTTCCAGGCAAATCTTCTCGGCCAGTTTCTGCTTGCTGGCAAAGGCACGGTCGCCCAGTTCTTCGTACTGCTTGAACATCGCTTTCACTTCGTCGTGATCCTGCTTGAGCAGGGCGACGGCATCTTGCGGCTTGGTGGTCTTGGCTGCTGGTTTGGCTGTGGCACTCATGGCTAACTCCTCGTTTGTGGTTGCGCTTCTGAACCTCCAGCATGGCAGACGGCCGGCCGCGTCTCCGTGCGTTGGGACACGTCGCGAGGTAGGCGCAATCCTACTCAGCTCCGGACAGAAACCGCCCGGTTGTCACGCTAAAAATTGATATTATTTTTATAAATAATTTCTCCCACTGTAGCGCCACCCCGAGAGGCCTGGATGAGCCGATTTGAATATC
>JBEVMD010000547.1:0-7389 GCA_040508835.1 Duganella sp.
CATAGTCGGACACGCCCTGCACCAGCAGGAGATACATCAGGTCGGAATTATCAACAGTCATGGTCAAATGCGGCAAGAAGATATCCCCTGACTATACAGCAAATAATTCCACAAGGAAATTGTATGAAATTCCCTGTGCGCCTTATTAACGTTGTTTCATGCCCAGCGACTGGAAGCGGAAATCGTTCAGGCGCACGCTGCCCGTGCCGGCGCAGTAGACGCCCAGCTTGAGGCTGAGGAAGCCGCCAAACACATTGTGGTGGATGCCGGACACTTCCATGCGTGTGCCGTGCAGCGTCCAGTGCGCGCCGCCGTCGTGCGAATAATGGAACGTGATGACGTTTTCCACGTTGCTGATGCGCACCCGCACCGACGACGTCGGCTTTGCCACGCGCGCCCACGTGTGCTCCTCGGCGTACTGGTACGTCTTGATGGTGTCCCGCGTAAAGCCCAGTCCGACAAAGGCCTTGTTGTTGTAGAACAGCAGGAAGCCCGCCTCGGCCTGCCCGGCCAGCGTCAGCGTGATCTCGGCCTGGTAGGAACGCTCGCCCACGCCGCACGTCAGCGGCCGGCTGTCGGCAGGCGACGCCCCGCGGGCGGCAATCTCCAGCCCGGCGCTCGTATAGCGTGCGCGTTGTAATTCGTCCGGTGCGGGATCGTGGAACGCCCACTGCACGCCGAAGCGGTCCTGGCTGAAATCGTCCGACAGCGCCTGGCCGGCCGGGCCAGCCTTGCCGCCTTGGGGCTTGGGCAGCGGCTTCGACAGGTCGCCGCCCTTGGCGCGGAACCAGCCGTCGGCGGTCCACTCGATCGGTTCGAGCAGGGTCTGGCGGCCCAGCGTGCGGAAGCCATTTTCGTAGCCGTGATAAATCATCCACCAGTCGCCGCCCGGGCCTTCCACCAGCGTGGCGTGGCCGCGCGACCACCAGGGTTCGGCCGTGCCGGTCGTGCGCACCAGCGGATTGTGAGGGCAATGCTCCCACGGACCGTGGATCGACGTGGAGCGTGCCGCAATCACCATGTGGCCGGTGACCGGCCCGGCCGTGCCGCCAACTGCCGTGACCAGGTAAAACCACTGGCCGCGACGCATGAGCTTGGGGCCTTCGGGCGCGAAGTTTTCCACCACCCAGTCGGCCGGGTAACGCCACGGCTCGTACGCTTTTTCCAGCGGGCCGTCCGTGGCGAGGCCGTCGTCGGTCAGGCGGATCTTGCGCACGCCGTTGACGAACAGGTAGCGCTTGCCATCCTCGCCTACCGCGTGGCCGGGGTCGATGCATCCGGAAATCTTGAGGTCGACCGGGTCGCTCCAGGGCCCCCCGATGCGGTCGGCCCAGATCACGTAGATCGACCAGGCAGCGCCATCCGGCGCGGCGGGAATGTAGATGTAGTAGCGGCCGGCGTGCTTGACCAGGTCCACGGCCCAGACGTTACCGAGCGGCTTGTTCAAGGCGGCGCCGATCGGCTTCCAGTTGACCAGGTCGGTCGAGTGCCACAGTACCAGTCCCGGATACGAATAGAACGAGGAATACGTCAGGTAATAATCGCTGCCATCCTTGAGCACGGTGGGATCGGGATGGTCGCCGGCAATGATGGGATTGAGATAGGTGCCGTTGCCCAGGTCGGCCGTGCGCTGGCCCTCGATGCCGCGGCCCCACCGGGGCGCCATGCCGTGCGGCGCGCAGGCCGCCGCCGTGGCGGCCATGGCCGGTGCAGCCGTCACGGCGGCAGCGCCGCCCAGCAGGGTTTTGAATGCACTGCGTCGGGAATCGTTGGTCATCGTGGGGAGCTCCGTACGGCCGGGTTCTAGGGACCGGCAAGAATATATGAAAACGATTTCAACAGCAATGCGCGATTTGACATCGTGACAAGAATCAACAATCATGGCTGCCATGTCCCTCACCCGCTCGCAACTTTACCTGTCCATCGCCTGGCTGCTGTTCTGGGGCCTGATGACGGCCACCGCCGTGCAGGAATACCTGCGCAACCAGGGCCACCAGCTGTGGCAGCCGATCGTGTGGGAAGCCACGTCGTTTGTGACGGTCAGTGTGCTGCTGCTGGCCCAGCGCCGGTACACGCGGCAATACGACGTGCTGGTGGGCGCGCCCGCGCGCTGGTTCGCGCACCAGCTGGTATGGTTGCCCGTGTACTGGCTGGCGTTCACCCCGCTGGCGTTCGGCATGCGCCACGCGGTGTACCGG
Organism: Duganella sp.; assembly: GCA_040508835.1. GTDB lineage: Bacteria > Pseudomonadota > Gammaproteobacteria > Burkholderiales > Burkholderiaceae_D > Rugamonas. The sequence goes on from JBEVMD010000547.1 coordinate 2,199, forward strand.
CTGGCCGGCGACACCTACACGCACCACGCGTGGCCCGAGGTGCTGCTGTACGAAAACGTCAAGATGACGGTGTTCTTCTTTATCTTTGCCACGATCACGTTCGGCATCCTGTCGTACCACGCCATGCTCAGCGAAAAGCTGCGGCTCGAGCGCACCAATGCCGCGCTGCGCGAAGTGCAATTGCTGCGGCTTACCCAGCAGTTGCAGCCGCATTTCCTGTTCAATGCGCTCAACACGATTTCGTCGCTGATGCACGTCGACGTGGCGCGCGCCGACGCCATGCTGATCCAGCTGGCCGACGTGCTGCGCGCCACGCTCGACGTCGGCGAGCAGCACCAGGTCCCCCTGTCCACCGAGCTGCGCCTGCTGCGCGGCTACGCTGCCCTGATGACCGAGCGCTTTGCGGATCGCGTGACCATTGCGTGGGACATAGACGCCGCGCTGCTGCCCTGCCCGGTACCGGTGATGAGCATGCAACCGCTGCTGGAAAACATCTTCAAGCACACGGTGGAAAAGCGCCGCCAGCCCACGGCCATCACCATCAGCGCGCACCGCGAGCACAATGTGCTGATACTGCGCCTGGAAGACGACAGCGGCATATTGCCGGCGGCCAGCACAGCCGTTGGCGGCGGCGCAGCTGTTGTTGCAGGCAGTGCGGCAAATGCTGGCAGCGCTGTCGGTACAGGCAGTGCGGCAAGTCAAGGTAGCACTGCCGGTGCAGGCAGTGCGGCAAGTGCTGGCAGCGTTGTCGGTGCAGGCAGTGCGGCAAGTAAAGGTAGCACTGCCGGTGCGGGCAGTGCGGCAAGTGCTGGCAGCGTTGTTGGTGCAGGCAGTGCGGCAAGTACGGGTAGCACCGCTGGTACAGGCGGCAACGCCGGCATCGGCGTGCGCAACTTGCGCGAGCGGCTCGCGGCCAGCCACGGCGCCGGCGCCTCCTTTGAACTGCTACAGCTTGCGCCGGCCGGCGTGCGGGCGGAAATGCGGTTGCCATGCGCATCCTGATCGTCGACGACGAACGGCCGGCGCGCGACAAGCTGCGCCGCATGCTTGCGCTGGAGCCGGACGTGACGGCCATCGGCGAGGCGCGCGACGGCGTGGAAGCGCTCGAATGCCTGGCTGCGTTTGCGCCGGACCTGCTGCTGCTCGACATCCAGATGCCCGAGATTAGCGGCCTGGACGTGGCGGCCTCGCTGCCCGCCTCACCGTCTGCGGCGACAGCGCAAACGGCCACGCCGCTGGTGGTGTTCGTCACCGCTTACGACGAATACGCGCTGCGCGCCTTCGACGCCAACGCCATCGACTACCTGCTCAAGCCGTTCGACCAGGTGCGACTGCGGCGCGCTCTAGACCGGGCACAGCAACGGTTGGCGCCGTCACTGGTCCCATCCACCGCAGCAGCAGCGGGCGCAACGACGGCCGCGGCCGCGGGGACCACGGCTGCAGCGGCCGCCATGGCGGAAGCGGCGGCGATGAGCATCACCGGGACCTCACCCGCAACAGCGCCGACGACAGCGCCGACGACAGTGCCGGTGCGGCCAGCACCGGCCGCAGTCGCGCCCGGCATGCCGCTGCCGGCCGTGACCCAGCTGCTGGTGCCGGAGCGCGGCGGCATGCGCATCGTCCGCGTCGATCAGCTGCAATGGATCGAGACGGCCGACAACTACGTGGTGCTGCACACGGCCGACGGCCAGCCGCTGATGCGCCAGACGCTGGCCGGCCTGCTCGACAAGCTGGGCCACCGCTTCGTGCGCTGCCACCGGCGCGCTGCCGTGCAGGTGGACTTGATCGCCAGCCTGCAGTCCGCCAGCGGAGGCAAAGGCGACGGCGAACTGCTGCTGCGCGGCGGCGCCCGCGTGCCCTGCTCGCGCCAGTACCGCAACGACGTGCTGGACCGCCTGCGCGTCCATGCATCCGGTTCGCCCCAAGGGCATCCCGGCTCGCCCCCGGACGCTGGACGCTGACGACCGGCCATCCTAAGCTGGATCCATTGACAAGACCTGGAGCCAGCCATGCAGACAACCGAACCCAACCGACTGTACTTTCTCGACTGGATACGCATCCTCGCTTTTTTCGTGCTGATCCTGTACCACACCGGCATGTATTACGTGACGTGGGACTGGCACGTCAAAAGTCCGCACGCCAGGAGCGCCATCGAGCCCTTGATGATCCTGACCGCGCCGTGGCGGCTGGGGCTGCTGTTCATGATTTCGGGGGTGGCCACCGCGTTCATGCTGGGCAAGCTAAACAGCAGCAAGCACCCGCTGCGCACCCTGCTCGGACAACGCAGCTGGCGCCTGCTGGTGCCGCTGGTCTTCGGCATGCTGGTGATCGTCCCGCCGCAGTCGTATTTCGAGGTGGTGGAAAAAATCGCCTACCAGGGCAGTTATGCCGACTTTTACCGGCTGTATATCGGCGGCTACCACGGCTTTTGCCGCGGCAGCGACTGCCTGGCCCTCCCCACCTGGAACCACCTGTGGTTCGTGGCCTACCTGTGGGCGTACACCATGGTGTTCGGCGCGCTGGCGTGGCTGGCCGGTGCGCGCCTGGCCGCGTGGTCCGACGCGCTGGGTCGCCTGCTGACCGGCTGGAAAATCATTGTGGCGCCGGTGCTGCTGCTGGCCGTGGTCCGCTTTGCCCTGGCGGACCGCTTTCCCACCACCCACGCGCTCATCGACGACTGGTGCAGCCACGCACAGTTTTTCCTGCTGTTCGTACTGGGCGCACTGCTGGCGCGGCAAACGTCGTTCTGGGCCGAAGCCGACCGCCTGCGCTGGACTTGCCTGGGCCTGTGGCTGGCCGGCTGGGCGATCATCGTCAGTTACTACGCCATGCCCGAGCCGCTGGCAGCCACCCCGGCGGTCACGCAGTGGCGCCCGCTGATGCGGGTCGTATATTGCATATGCCAGTGGGCGCCGATCCTGACCGTGTGCGGCTTTGCGCACCGCCACCTGGCCTTCGACAGCCCCCGGCGCCGCTACCTGACGGAAGCGGTATTCCCGGTGTATATCTTGCACCAGACGCTGATCGTTTCGCTGGCACACGGCCTCAAGCCGGCCAAACTGGCAGCGGGCGTGGAAGGCGCAGTACTGGTGATACTGACGCTGACCATCAGCTTTGCCGTGTTTGCGGCGGTGCGTCGCGTGGCCATGCTGAGGCCACTGCTGGGATTGGGACCGCGCGTTCGCGCGCCAGCGGCGCAGCCATGTCAATCGGCCGCGGCGCGATTGCCTGAAGCGCAGCATGCCCGGCCAGTGGGTTTGCCGGATGCGCAGCCGCAGGCGCAGTCGAATGACCAGCCAGGTGGGCCGCCGGGTGCGCTGACGGAAGCGCAGAGGGAAGCGCAGAGGGAAGCGATGTAAGATGCGCCGACAACGACTGCGCCGCCATCGCTGCCGCCACGTCGGACAACGTACGCGCATACACCGCGCTGATACGGCGGGCGGTGCTGCGCCAGGTGTAACGGCGATGGGCCCGCTGCCACCCCTGCAGGCCGAGGCTGCGGGCCAGCGCCGGGTCCGCATGCAGGCGGGCCAGGCGGTCCGCCAGCGCCACCGCATCGTGCGGCGGTATCAGGTAACCCGTGTGGCCGTCCACCACGATGCTGCGCAGGGCGCCCACCCGCGCGGCCACCACGGGCGTGGCGCATGCCATCGCCTGCACGGCTGCGCTGCCGCACGACGCCTGCGCCGGCGTGCAAACGAACACATCCGCTGCGCTGTACCAGTACCGCAGCGCCACTGGCGCGATGGCCGACGTCACCGTCAGCAACCGGGCCCGCACATCGTGGCGCTCCGCCAGTTGGGCCACGCCTGCCAGGACCAGGTGGCGGTCCGGGTCCGGGTCGGGGTACTGCGCCATGCCCGCCCCTGCCTGCAGCACGATGAACGCATTGCCGGGCAGGCCCAGGGCCCGGCGCGCCCGCAATCGCACCGGCCACAGCAAGGCGGGATCGAAGCCGCATGGGACGGCGTCCACCCGGCTGCGCGCTGCGCCGTACAGCGCCACCATGTCCCGCCGTTGCTGACGGCACCCGGCAATCACGCGGTCGGCGTCCGCCATCAGCTGCGCCGCACCGTCGTGGCGCGGGCCGGCGCTGTCCGGGACCCGGCAACTCAGCACATAAGGCAGGCCCAGTGCGCCGCGCACCTGCCGCGCCACGTGGGCGGCCAGGTGGCCGTGCGCATGCATGAGGTGGTACCCGGCCTGCTGCCGGCGCGCGTACGCCACCATGAACCGGGCGTACGGCTCGACGCCGGGCGGCGACCGGATCAGACGCACATGGGGCTGGTACAGCGATTCGGCCAGCTGCTGCGGGGGTTCGCGGGTGGTAAAGATATCGACCTGGCAGCCCAGCGCGGCCAGCTCGACCGCCAATCGCACCGCCCTGTCCAGCTCGCCTTGGCCGTCGCCAGCGGCGCCAACCTCGGCGCCGGCGCCAGCACCAGCACCAGCATTAGTACCAGCGCCAGCACCGGCACCGGCACCGGCACTCACCTCGACACCCGGCCCGCCGCCGGTAATGAACGCAATTTTCAGCATGGGAAAACACTCCAGTCGCATGTGGTAGTCACTGGAGGATTCGACGGCCAGGGCATAGGCAGGTTCCCATGGCCGACGCGTGTTTAGACCTGCATCAAACGTGCGGCAATCCTAGCGCGTGAATGTCAGCGTGTGGCGCGGCGGCCCCGGCAGCAAAGGCGTGGCGCGGCCGGCCACCCAGTCGGCGCGGCCAGCGAGAAAATACGGCGACAGCGGGTGGCCGCTCTGGCCGCCCGGCATATTGAACACGCCCTGCTCTTCGCGTCCCGGCGACACCGTCAGCCGCTCCGACTGTCCGAAGGCCGGGCCCGCCACGCGCGGCATGTGCTGGTCGCCGGCCAGCATGTCGGGCGCCACCGTCAGGTAGCGGCCCAGCACGGGAATCGCCGATGCCATCGGGTGCGCGCTGGCGGCCGTGTTGCGCCGGCCCCAGGTCGCCTGCGACAGCGGCTGGCCGTCGCGCGTGAGATCGGCCACGGCGCGGTCGAGCGCCGCCAGCTGCAACGCCTGCCAGCTGGCATACTGCGGGGGCAGCCACCCGGCCGGCTCGACATCCAGCAGCCGCGCCAGCACCGCCGGCCAGCGTCCGCTCGCGGCCGTCATGCCGGCCTTGGGATCGACGGCCAGCAACTGCTGGTCGGCCGCGCCGTAC
>JBEVMD010000601.1:0-5089 GCA_040508835.1 Duganella sp.
GCCGTGCCCGTGATGGACATGCGCGCCGAGGATTTCCTGCCGATGGCAAACGATCTGAAAAAACTGCTGAACCTGACCCCCAACCAGCAAACGCTGTGGCAGCAAACGGAAAGCCGTACCCGCAACCTGCTGCGCGAACGCAAGGCGCGCCGCGAGCGCCTGCAGGCCAGCGCCCTGGCGGCTGCGCAAACACCGGGCGTGGAACTGCGCGACGTCGCCAAGGCAGTGGACGAGGAAACCAGCCTGGCCGTCGGCGAAGAAAAATCGTTGCGCGAATGGTGGCTGGTCGTCAATGACGCGCTCGATGAAAACCAGCGCGGCATCGTTGCCCAGCAAGTGAGCGAACATCTGCTGCGGGTGCAGGACAACGGCGGTCCGGGCCGCGAGCGGCGCGAGGAGGGCGGCGAGCATCGGGGCGGTCCGGGCGGGCAGGGCGGTCGCAAGGGCGGGGCCGGCCAGGGCGGCATGGGCATCGGCGTGGGCGCCGGCGGCGCCAGCATCAATATGCCCGGCATGTGAGGCAGAGCGCCAGTCGATGTATCGTAAAGTAACTGGCGCATACCCCGGGTCCGGGGGCGGTAGAATATTCGCGCGGAAACGTCGGACGGTATGATCCATACCGTTTCCCGTTTGCGCTTCCGGAAGTTCTCCACCGAAAGGACAAGTAGTGAAAAAATACGTGCTGACCACGCTGGCGTTAAGCCTGCTCACCGCCTTTGCCGGCGCCGCCGACACGGCCAACACCGCAGCCGCCTCCGGCATCGAAGTCAAGAACATGGACACCAGCGTGCGTCCGCAAGACGACTTTTATGCGTACCAGAACGGCGGATGGGTCAAGAACACCGAGATCCCGGGCGACCGCGCGCGCTGGGGCTCGTTCATCCAGCTGCAGGAAAACACCTTGCCGCAGCTGCGCGCCATCATCGAGGCAGCCGGGAATGACAAGGCCCGCAAGGCCGGCAGCAATGCACAAAAGCTGGGCGACCTGTACGCCAGCTACATGGACGAGAAAAAACTCGACGAGCTGGGCGTCAAACCGCTGGCCGGCGAACTGAACCGCATTCGCGGCGTCAAGGATAAAAAAGCGTTCCCGATGCTGATCGCCCACCTGGACCAGATCGGCGTGACCGTGCCGTACAGCGTGTACGTGCGCCAGGATGCGCGCGAGTCCACCAAGTACGCGGTGGGCATCGCCCAAAGCGGCCTCGGCCTGCCGGACCGCGACTACTACCTGAAAAAAGACGACGCCAAACTGGCCGCCATCCTGGTCAAGTACGAAGCCCATATCGCCAGGATCCTGACGCTGGCCGGAGCGAAAGATGCGCCCGCCAGCGCCAAGGCCATCGTCGCACTGGAAACCGCGCTGGCCGAAGCGCAGTGGACCAAGGTGCAAAACCGCGATCCCGTCAAGCGCTACAACAAGATCCCGTTCACCAGGCTGGCCGAGCTGGCGCCCGGCTACGACTGGAACCACGCGCTGGCGTCGTCCGGCGTGGGCAGCAAGACCGACTACGCCATCGTCAACCAGCCCAGCTTTCTGACCGGCTACACGGCCGTGCTGGAAAAGACCGACCTGGCCACCTGGAAAGCGTATTTCGAATGGCAACTGCTGCGCAGCGCCTCGCCGTATCTGTCGCACGACTTTGCCGACGCCGATTTCGATTTCTTCAGCACCACGCTGACCGGCGTGACCGTCCAGCAGGACCGCTGGAAGCGCGGCGTGGGCGTGGTGGAACGCGCGCTGGGCGAAGCGCTGGGGCAAGCCTACGTGGCGCAGCACTTCCCGCCCGAGCGCAAGGCGCGCATGGACGCCATGGTGACCAACCTGCTGGCCGCCTATAAAACCAGCATCGACGGCCTGGACTGGATGGGCGCGGACACCAAGCGCGAAGCGCAGGATAAATTGTCGAAGTTCCGTCCCAAGATCGCCTACCCGAGCAAGTGGCGCGATTACGCGTCGCTGGTGATCGTCAAGGGCGACCTGGTCGGTAACGTGCTGCGCGCGGCCAACTTCAACCACCAGCGCATGGTCAACAAGCTGGGCAAGCCGATCGACCGCGAAGAGTGGAGCATGACGCCGCAGACCATCAACGCCTACTACAGCTCGACGATGAACGAGATCGTGTTCCCGGCCGCGATCCTGCAGCCGCCGTTCTTCGACGCCAATGCCGACGACGCCGTCAACTATGGCGCCATCGGCGCCGTGATCGGCCACGAAATCAGCCATGGTTTCGACGATGGCGGCAGCCAGTCCGACGGCGACGGCAACCTGCGCGACTGGTGGACCGCCGCCGACCGCGCCAACTTCAAGGCCAAGGCCGACGCGCTCACCAAACAGTACGACGGCTACAGCCCGCTGCCGGGCTACCACGTCAACGGCGCGCTCACGCTGGGTGAAAACATCGCCGACAACAGCGGCATGGCAATTGCCTACAAGGCCTATAAATTGTCGCTGGGCGGCAAGCCGGCGCCGGTGATCGACGGCTTCACGGGCGAGCAGCGCTTCTACCAGGGCTGGGCGCAGATCTGGCGTGCCAAGGCGCGCGAGGCGCAGCAGATTTTGATGATCAAGACCGACCCGCATTCGCCCGGCGAATTCCGTGCCAACGGCACCGTGGTCAACCAGCCGGGCTTTTACGATGCGTTCGGCGTCAAGCCCGGCGACAAGATGTACGTGGCGCCGGAAGGACGCGTGATCATCTGGTAAGCGCGCACGGCCAGGGCTGGCGTCGGACCCCGCACGGAGTCCGACCCCATGCGGTAACGCCCGCCCATCGCAAACCGCTTGCCGGGGTTATCGTTTTTGTATATAACTGCATGGCTGGCCAAGGACATTCTTGGCCTTTTTGTATTCCTCATTCAAAGGATTCTTCGTGAAACGTCATCTCGTAAGTGCACTGATGCTGAGCCTGATCGCAGGCCTGGCAGGCGCAGCGGACACCACCACCAGTGCGACGCCCGCCAGCAGCCAGCAAGCCAAGAAGCCGACCTCCGGCATCGCTGTCGAATACATCGATCCGGCCGTCCGGGTCCAGGACGACCTGTTTAACCACATGAACGGCAAGTGGCTCGCAACAACCGAGATCCCGGCCGACAAAGCCAGCTGGGGCAGCTTTGCCAAGCTGCGCGACGACATCCAGCCGCAGCTGCGCGCCATCATCGAGAAGGCCGCCAACACCAAGGACAAGGCGGCCGGCAGCGACACCCAGCGCATTGGCGACTTCTACGCCAGCTTCATGGATGAAGCCAAGCTCGAGCAGCTGGGCGTGGCCCCGCTCAAGGGCGAGTTCGTCCGCATTGCCGCCCTGAAGGACAAGAAAGAACTGCCGGCCCTGATCTCGCACTTCAACAAGATCGGCGTCAGCACCCCGTACAGCTTTGGCATCCACCAGGACAACAAGGACTCCACCAAGTACGTGGCCGACCTGTACCAGGACGGCCTGGGCCTGCCGGACCGCGACTACTACCTGAAGGCGGACGACGCCAAGCTGGCCGATACGCTGGCCAAGTACGAACAGCACGTGGGCAAGATGCTTACCCTGGCCGGCGACAACAACGGCCCGGCCACCGCGCGCGCCGTGGTGGAATTCGAAAAGCAACTGGCCAAGCTGCAATGGACCAAGGTCGAACTGCGCGACCCGATCAAGGCCTATAACAAGGTCGAGATCGCCAAGCTGAACACGCTGGCGCCCGGCTACGACTGGAAAGCGTACCTGGCCGAAGCCGGCATCGGCGGCAAGGTGAACTACGTGATCGTCAGCCAGCCAAGCTACCTCAAGGGCATGACCGCGCTGCTCAACAAGACCCCGGTCGAGACCCTGAAAGCGTACTTCCAGTGGCAGACCGTGCGCGCATTCGCACCGTACCTGAACAAATCGTTCGTCGATGAAAACTTCGCGTTCTACGGCACCGTGCTGAGCGGCGTGACCGAACAGCGGCCACGCTGGAAACGCGGCGTCTCGACCGCCGAAGGCGCGCTGGGCGAAGCCGTGGGCAAGCTGTACGTGGCCGAACAGTTCCCGGCCGACCGCAAGGCGCGCATGGAAGCGCTGGTAGGCAACCTGCTGGCGTCGTACAAGACCAGCATCGACACCCTGGATTGGATGAGCCCGGTCACCAAGAAGCAGGCGCAAGCCAAGCTGGCCAAGTTCACCACCAAGATCGGCTATCCGAACAAGTGGCGCGACTACGCGGCGCTGACCGTGGCCAAGGACGACCTGGTGGGCAACGTGATCCGTTCGCACGAGTTCGACTACAACAAGGAAGTCGCCAAGCTGGGCAAGCCGATCGACCGCGAAGAGTGGGGCATGACGCCGCAAACCGTGAACGCCTACTACAACCCGGAAATGAACGAGATCGTGTTCCCGGCCGCCATCCTGCAAGCGCCATTCTTTGACGCCGACGCGGACGACGCCGTCAACTACGGCGCCATCGGCGGCGTGATCGGTCACGAAATCAGCCACGGCTTCGACGACCAGGGCGCCCAGTACGACGGCGACGGCAACCTGCGCGACTGGTGGACCAAGGCCGACCACAAGAACTTTGCGGCCAAGACCAAGATGTTGGTCGACCAGTACAACCAGTTCAGTCCGCTGCCTGGCTACCACGTCAACGGCGAACTGACGCTGGGCGAAAATATTGCCGACAACAGCGGCATCGCGATTGCGTATAAAGCGTACAAACTGTCGCTGAACGGCAAGGAAGCGCCAGTCATCGACGGCCTGACCGGCGACCAGCGCTTCTACATGGGCTTTGCGCAAGTGTGGCGCATGAAGATGCGTGAAGCGGCGCAGATTCAGCAGATCAAGACCGACCCGCACTCGCCCGGCCAGTTCCGCGCCAACGGCCCGATGCGCAACCAGCCGGGCTTCTACGACGCCTTCGGCGTCAAGCAGGGCGACAAGATGTACCTGGCGCCCAAAGACCGCGTGATCATGTGGTAAGCAGCAAGTATTGAAACGAAAAAGCGGCGTTGGCGACAACGCCGCTTTTTTTATGCGCGCCGATACGGTCCCGTGTAAACTACCGCATCGTCCCAACCCCGGAAGCCGAACCCATGCGTATGCGTGCCTTACTCCCCCTGACCGCC
>JBEVMD010000587.1:0-10263 GCA_040508835.1 Duganella sp.
TACAGCACCTCGAACAGCGCTTCGGTGAACTGCGGGTAATCGTCGTCGAGGCGCTTGGAGACGCGCGAGTTCAACAGCGCGAACGACTGGATCATGCGCTCGATGTGCGGATCTTCGCACACCTCGCCGCCCATCAGCAGGCGGCCGGCGATCTTGGGGTAGCGCTCGGCAAATTCGCGCGAATAGCGGCGCAGAAACCCCAGCTCCCTTTCGTAATACGGTAATAATTCTTCCAAGTCAGACTCCCGGCGACGCCAGGCGGCGCGCCTTGCTTATCGTGTAATGCAGGCTGGACGGTTGCAGGACGGCGTCGAAGTTGACGGGTTCCTGCTCCGCGTGCACCACCAGCAATGCGGTGATGGCGAAATTGAGGCGGTTGATCTGGCCCTCGCGCACTTCGAGCGACGCGCGCACATTGCGCAGGCGTGGTTCGTGGCGGGCAATGGCTTTTTCCAGGCCGGCGCAGATGTGGGCGCGGTCGTCCGCGCTCGACAGCGACAGGCCGGCAAAATCGTTCAAGCCATAGGTGAGGATCGAGCGTGCGCACTCGGGGAATTTTTTCAGCAGGTCCTCGCTGAAGACGGCACGCGTGTTGAGCAGCGCTTCGAGGTCGCGGGCGACCGTGTCCTTGAGCTCTTCAATCGATAGCCGCGATACGGTGGCGCTCGATGAGCCGTGGACCGGCGTGTCCATCAAGCGGTCGAACAGTCCCGGCGAAAAACCTTTCATGGGGCATCCTGAATAATCACGGGTCGTTAAAACATCATTGCCGTGCGCCGGTGCACAGGATAACGGGCTGCCGCCGGCTGCGTCGGACAGCCGGCGGTGGCCACGATGGACCTGGCATTTGCGCCGCTTCCCACCCGGCGCCGCGGCAAGGCCACGACGCGGGAAGACGGCGCAAAGACGGACGGGTCGCAGCGGCGTCATTGCGCGCGCTTGTCGGCCCGGCCGCCGGTCACACGCTGCGCAGCGTCCCGACGCCGCCGCGCAACGCATGATGCATGCTTAGGCCGTTTTGTTGGCCGACAGATCCCAGCTACCGGACGTGTTGCCGCCCGAACCGCCACCCACTTTTTGCTGGGTGTACTTCCACTTGACGCGCGAGTACTTCAGCGACAGGTCTTCGGTCAGGATGTCGCCGGCCGCCACGGATGGCGCCACGCTGCTGATCAGCACGTTTTCGAGTTCGATTTCGAAGTACTTGATGCGCTCGCCCTGGCCATCGGCGCGCAGGAACTCGAACTTGGCTTTCGGGATGGTTTTACCCGAGGAGCAATTTTGCAGCAGCAGCGGGGTCGCCAGGTCGGCCAGCTTGGCCACGACGATGTCCTTGTGCTCGGTGCGTTCTGCGGTATGACCGCCACCGGTCGATGCCGTCGCCGATTTCGGCTGCAGCACTTCCCACTTAACCGATTTGCATTCGATCCAGTCTTTGTGGGCGGAGTCGGTGGACTCGCCTTTGATACCGTCGATTTGCAGATAGACGTCGATTGCCATGTTATTCCTTTCGGTGAGTGTTTAAGAAAAATTACGATTTGGTCGATTGCGGCAGCTCCGCGACCAGACGGAGTGAAACGGACAGCTCGTCGAGCTGGAAATGCGGGCGCAGGAACGACACGGCGCGGTACACGCCTGGGCGTCCCGGCACTTCGGATACCTGCACCGACGCTTCGCGCAGCGGGAACTGGGCCTTCTGTTCCTGGCTGGCGTTGTCGTCGAGTAGCACGTATTGGGTCAACCAGCGGTTGAGGAAATCCTCGACGTTGGAGGCGGCAGCAAAGCTGCCGATCTTGTCGCGCATCATCGCCTTCATGTAGTGGGCAATGCGCGAGACGGCGAAAATGTATTGCAGCTGGGCCGACAGCACCGCGTTGGCGTTGGCCGCGTCGGTGTTGTACTTCTTGGCCTTCTGCGTGGACTGGGCGCCAAAGAAGGCGGCATAGTCGGTGTTCTTGCAGTGCACCAGCGAGATGAAGCCGAGGTCGCTCAGCTCCTTCTCGCGGCGGTCGGTGATGGCGATTTCGGTCGGGCACTTGAGCGCGACTTCGCCTTCATCGGTCTTGAAGGTATGGGTCGGCAAGTCTTCCACCAGGCCACCGCCTTCCACGCCGCGGATCGCGGCGCACCAGCCGTAGTCTTCGAACGCATTGGTCAGCTTGGTGCCGAATGCGTACGCCGCGTTACACCACAGGTATTTCTGGTGGTCGGTGCCATCGACATCCTCGACGAAGTTGAAACCTTCGACGGTGGCGCCATCGGCCGGATTGAACGGCAGGCGGCCCAGGAAGCGCGGCAGGGTCAGGCCCACGTAGCGTGCATCTTCCGACTCGCGGAACGATTTCCACTTGGCGTACTCGACGGTGTCAAAGACTTTGGACAGGTCGCGTGGCTTGCCCAGGTCGCTGTAGGTCTCCAGGCCGAACAGTTCCGGCGACGCAGCCGAGATGAACGGCGCGTGCGAGGCGGCAGCCACGTGCGACATCTGCTCGATGAAGTACATGTCTTCGGGCTGGCGGGTGATTTCATAGTCGCCCAGCAGCGCGCCGAACGGGGCGCCGCCGAAGGTGCCGAATTCTTCTTCGTACACCTTTTTGAACATGGTGGACTGGTCGAATTCCAGCGCGCTCTGGAAGTCCTTGACCAGTTCCTTCTTGGTCGCGTTGAGCATCTTGATCTTGAGATTCTGGCCGGTGGCGGAATTTTTCACCAGGTAATGCAGGCCAGTCCAGCTGCTTTCGAGTTTCTGGAATTCGGGCGCGTGCATGATGGTGCTGAGCTGGCGCGAAATCAGGCTGTCGATCTCGGCCACGCGGGCGTCGATGGTGGCGGCCAGGTTGTCGGACACGACGACGGTGCCGTCCATGACCTGATTGACCAGCTCGGCAATGATGTCCTTGGCGCGCGCATGTTCCACGCTGGACTTGGCAACCTTGCTCTGCTCGACGATCTGATCGAGCAAGGCCAGTTCGGTAGGGGCCGCGCTGGCCGACGTAGCGGAAGTTTGGACGGACATGATCAGTCTTTCTTGTCAGTGGTTTGCTGGCCCAGCTCGGCCAGCTTCTCGGTGCTGTGCAGGACATCGTTCAGGATGTCTTCCAGCTTGTCGTTGCCGGCCAGCTTGTTGCGCAGGTCGGCCAGCTTGGTGCGCGCTTCGAGCAGCTTGCGCAGCGGCTCGACCTGCTCGACCAGCGCTTCGGGACGGAAATCGTCCATCGACTTGAACTTGAGGTCGACGGCAAATTCGCCGCCGCCATCGCTCAGTTCGTTATTTACGCGGAAGTTGGCGCGCGGCTCGACGCCCTTGAGCACTTCGTCAAAATTGTCGCGGTCGATGCCGACGAATTTGCGCTCCTTGAGGCGCTTTTGCTCTACCTCGGAGTTGCCGCCGAAATCGCCCACCACGCCCATGACGAATGGCAGTTCCTTGTTTTCAATCGCATCGCCGATTTCCACGTCATAGGTCATCTGGACCCGTGGCGGACGCACTTTCTGCAGGCGTTTCTGAACACTATCTTTTTTCGACATGACATCCCCATTTCTCGATAAACGACGGCGTTGGATCAACGTCGCCGGGGTGGATAGACTACAAACTGGAGGTTACGGGCACCTTGAGAAACCGTAACGTGCGGCCTGGTATCGGCTTGCGCAGCGCCAGCGTAACGGTACGCCGGCCGATCGCAAGGCCATGACAGGCAGCGCGGGTTGATCAACGTGACCTTATTTCAGCGCATCGAACGGATCGGCTTTCGGTTCAGCAACTTTTTTGGCGCCTTTGCGGGCAGTGGCGGCGCGCGGTTGCGGCGCAGGCGCGGCGGCTTTTTCGCGCACCGGCGGCACCAGCACCTGCTCGCCCAGGCTTTCGCGCAACAGCTTGGCCAGATCCTGCGATTCCGACCGCAGCGAGCCGGACAGGTTGTTCTGACGGCTCAGGTCAGCCAGCGCGCGGGTGGACAGGCGCAGGCCGCTGATGGCGATGATGCTGTTGGCCAGCTGGTCGTTGGGATCGCGGATCAGGATTTCCTGGGCATTGACGATGGCTTCGCCGTACTGGCCTGCTTCGTACTTGGTCTGCGCCATGCGGGTCCACGGGTCCTTGACCGCAGGATAGGCAGTGGCGGCTTCCTTCCAGAGGGTCATGGCGGCCTCCTTCTGGCCGGCGGTGTCCACGGCGGCGGCCTTGCCCATCAGGTCGGCGATGGACGGCTTGGGCAAAGGCTCTGCCGGCGCGACAGGGGCGGTAGAGCAGGCGCTCAGGGCCATCAGGCAGACGGCGCCGCCCAGCAGGCGACGAAGGTGGGTGGTAGTAATCATGTAATCCTCAAATAACTGATGAAAAAATGGTATTGCTAAATATCAAAGTTGCCACAAACTGTTGTTTATTTCTTATTTTTCGGCAGCGTATCATAAATTTAATATTTACTTCGTACAATACGAACTCAACCGTACGCAGGGTTGGCAAGCTGTTACGGCCGAGCACGTTACCACACGGAAATATCAAAAGTCACCAGAAAATGTTATTGTTCTGGCAGTTGTGATTGAGCACTAATTTTCGCCGGACATACACCATGGCCGGCGCCAGCATGAGGCGATGGATGCGATGAGCAATACGGGAAAACTTTTATGGGGCGAGGGCCTGTTCCTGCGCCCCCAGCATTTTCAGCAGCAGGACCGCTACCACGAGCAGCGCCTGCATGACAGCGTCAAGGCCCTGCACCCGTACGCCTGGGGCGTGGGCCAGCTGCAGCTGGACCGGGACGCCCTGGTCAACAACACGCTGCGCGTGCTGGACCTGGCGCTGGTGTTCCAGGACGGCGAGATCTACCATGCGCCCGGCAACGACGAGCTGCCGCCGGAAATCGACCTAAGCAATATCCCGCAGTCGCAGCAGGCGTTGACGTTTTACGCGGCACTGCCCGCCTTCAAGCACTTCGGCGGCAATTTCACGCCCGACGGCCAGCCGGCCAGCACGGCGCGCTACGCCCAGAACAACCTCGATACCCCCGACCTGTACACGCAAGCGGCGCACGCCCAGTTGACGTTCCTGAAAAAATCGCTGCGCCTGGTCTCCGAGTCGGACCCGCGCGATTCGTACGTGAGCCTGCCGCTGCTGCGCCTGCGCCGGCTGTCCACCGGCGGCTTCGAGCAGGACCCGAGCTTTATCCCGCCCAGCCTGTCGATCCGCAGCGCGCCGCTGCTGTTCCTGCAATTGCGCCGCCTGCTCGACGCACTGCAGGCGAAGGTCAATGCGCTGTACGGCCACCATCGGGAGCCCAGCAAACATGTGATCGAATTCCGCTCGGGCGATATGTCCTCGTTCTGGCTGCTGCACACGGCCAGCTCGGCGTATGCGTCGCTGAGCCATTATTTCCATCATCCGGCGCTGCACCCGGAGCGCTTGTACGAACAATTGCTGGGCCTGTCCGGGGCGCTGATGACGTTTTCCAAGGGCATCAGTCTGGCCGACCTGCCGGCCTACGACCACCTCGATCCCGGTCCCGGCTTTGCCCGCCTGCACAGCATCATCCGCGAACTGCTCGACACCGTGATTTCGTCGAAATACTTTGCGATCGCGCTCAACGAGTTAAAACCGTCGTACCACCACGGCCAGCTCGACTCCGGCAAGATCGACGCCCAGACCACGTTTTACCTGGGCGTGTCGGCCGACCTGCCCGGCGTGGAACTGGTGGACGTGGTGCCGCTGCGCTTCAAGATCGGCGCGCCCGACGACGTGGAAAAATTCGTGCTCTCGGCCATGCCGGGCGTGCGCCTGGCCCACGCGCCGCAAGTACCGGCCGCCGTGCCGGTGCGGCCCGACACCTATTATTTCGCCCTCGACAGCAAAGGTCAGATGTACGAGCGCATGCTGCAGGCGCAATCGATCTCGATCTATGTACCGTCCGGCATGCGCGACCTGAAACTGGACCTGGTCGCCGTTACCTCCTGAAGACACCACCATGACGACTACCGCCCCACCCTCATTGATCCCCGGCGGCCAGCCGGCCTTTTCCGCCAGCGTGGCATCCGGTCCCGGCACCGAGCATACGCTGATGGACCTGATGTACGACGGCTTTTATGCGCTGTTCATGCTCAAGAACGGCAGCGGCCCGCAAGCCAATGCCGACTTCATCAGCAAGATGACGCAGTTCCTCGACGACTTTACGCGCGGCGCCAAGAAGCAAGGCGCCTCGCCCGACGACATCGACAACGCCAAATATGCATTCTGCGCGGCAGTGGACGAAATCATCCTGCGCTCGCAGTACGGCATCCGCGACGCTTGGGAACGCCGCCCGCTGCAACTGGTGCTGTTCGGCGACCAGCTGGCCGGCGAGAATTTTTTCATTCGCCTGGAAGGCTTGCGCGCGCGCGGGGCCGTCCACTTGCAGGCGCTCGAAGTGTTCCACATGTGCCTGCTGCTGGGCTTCCAGGGCCGCTACATCATCGAGGGATCCGAAAAGCTGGCGTACCTGACGGCGCGCCTCGGTGACGAGATCGCCCACATGAAAGGCAAGAAAACCGGCTTTGCGCCGCATGCCGAACGCCCGGACCAGATCATCCACAAGCTGCGCAACGACGTCCCGCTGTGGGTGCTGTGCTCGGTGTTCGCACTGATCTGCGCGCTCGGCTACATCGGCCTGCGCAGCATGCTGGGCCATGGCACCGACAAGAGCTTGAGCGCGTATAACGACGTGGTCAAGCTGGCACCCAAGCAGGCCAACCTGACGATTACGCTGCCGTGATCACGCCGTCCGACCTGCCGGGCGCGTCTTTCGTGGACAGCGTGTTCGGTACCGGCCTGAGCCAGAATGCGCGCCTGATCACGCTGGCCAGCGCGCAAGACTCCACCCTGCCCCAGGCATTGATGCCCGAGCACTTCAGCGGCCGCGAAGCGGTCAACGAGCTGTTCCGCTTCGACATCGACGCGCTCAGTACGTCGACGGACCTTGAGCTTGCCGACTTCATCGGCGAGGAAATCACGCTCAAGCTGCTGCAGGCCGACGGCACCCGGCGCGCCTGGCACGGCATCTGCACCGACGCCGCCTGGCTCGGCGCCGATGGCGGCATGGCCCGCTATCGCCTGCGCCTGGAACCGGGCCTGGCCCTGCTGGGCCTGCGCCGCGACAGCTATATTTTCCAGGACAAGAATGCGCAGGACTTGATCACCGAACTGCTGGCCGACTACCTGCAGGTGCGCTTCGAGTTCGACGTCACGCAGACGCTGGCCGTGCGCCCGATCTGGACCCAGTACCGCGAAAGCGACCTCGAATTCCTGCAACGCGTGCTGGCTGCCGAAGGCCTGAGTTTCCGTTTCGAACACGAGCAGGACGGCGAACAAGACAGCGGCGCGCCCGCCGGCAGCCAGCAGCAGGCCAAACACAAGGTGGTGTTCTTCGACAGCAAAGCCGTCGCGCCGGACACACTTGGCGGCAGCGCCCTGCGCTTCCACGGCGTGCGCGCCACCGACACCGACGATGCCATCGACGAATTCAACGCCCAGCGCCGGGTGCAGGCCAACGCGGTCACCATCAGCAGCTGGGACCCGGGCCAGCTGGTAGCGCCATCGGCCGAGCAAAGCACCAGCCTCGACATCGGAGAATTGCCCTCGCTGTCGATCTACGACGGCAGCGCCGAACGCCGCCATGCCGACAACAGCGCCGCCGATCCGCACAGCCGGCTGATGCTGCAGGCGCTCGAACTGGACAATAAACTGTTCGAGGGCCAGGGCGCCGTACGCCGTCTGGCCGCCGGCCACGGTTTTACGCTGACCCAGCATGAACACTACCTTGAAGGCGACAACGCCTTCACCGTGCTGTGGGTGGAACACGAAGCACGCAACAACATTTCTCCGGCGATGGACGGCATCGGCAAGCTGCTTGGCGCCGCCAAGGCCGGCCTCGCCACGCTGGCACAATTCGCTGGCAGCGCGCTCGAAAACGGCACCTACCGCAACCGCTTTGCCTGTGTGCGCAACACGGTCGCCATCGTCCCGCGCGCCTCCGCCGCACGCTTTGCAGGCAGCGCACTTGGGCCGCAAACGGCGCTGGTGGTTGGCCTGCCCGATGCAGTGAACACCACCACGCGCGAGCACCAGGTGCGGATCCAGTTCGCCTGGCAGCGCGGCGCCAGCAGCAATGCCGGCGGCCTCGCCCACAACACCGACCAGGCAGGCAACGCCCCGGGCAACGATGCGTCCGGCACCTGGGTGCGCGTGGCGGAAGCGCTGGCTGGTCCCAACTGGGGCTCGCAATTTACGCCGCGCATCGGCACCGAAGTGCTGGTCGACTTTATCGAAGGGGACATGGACCGCCCGCTGGTCGTGGCACAGCTGTACACGGGCGCAGACGCCCCGCCCTATGCCGCCGGCATCGACAGCGGTGTCAACCATGCGGGCGTAATCTCAGGCATCCACAGCAATAATTTCGATGGCGGCGGATACAACCAGTGGGTCGTTGACGACACGCCAGGCCAGCTGCGCACCCGCCTGGCCACCAGCAGCGCTGCCACCCAGCTCAATCTCGGCTACCTGGTGCAGCAAGCGCCCGGCTCCGCCCAGCGCGGCAGCTACCGCGGCTATGGTTTCGAACTGCGCACCGACGCCTGGAGCATGGTACGCTCGGGCGAGGGTCTGCTCATCTCCGCCACCGCGCGCCCGCTGCAAGGCGCCGGCGTCGCCTCCACCCAGCTCGACAGCGCGGAAGCGGTGGGCATGCTCAAAAGCGCTGCCGAACTGAACAAGGTGCTGGCCGACGCCGCCACCCAGCACAGCGCCTTATCGAGCAAGCCTGCTGGTGAAGCGCAAGTGGACTTTATCGCGCAAATCGACCCATCGCAGAAGGGCAAATTCGAAGGCAGCGTGGGCGGGCATGAAGCCTTGAAGGCCAGCGAAGGCAAGCGAGAGCCGGACCCTGCTGCACCGGTGGAAAAATTCGCCCAACCGGTGGTGCTGATGGAAGCGCCGGCGAGCATTAACTGGGCCACACCGGCCTCCACTGTGCTGTTTGCCGGTGGCCAAATGCAGTGGACGACGCAGGCCGATATGCACATGGCGGCGGCGTTCACCATGACGTCGGTGTCGGCCAGTGCGACCGGGTTGTTCACGCACGCTGGTGGGATCCAGGCGATTGCCGCCAACGGGCCGGTGTCGCTGCAGGCGCACACGGATCAGCTGGAGATTTTGGCCGACAAGGCGATCACGGTGATCTCGGTCAATGACGTGATCGAAGTGAAGGCGAGCCAGAAGATCGTGTTACAGGCTGGGCAGTCGTCGGTGACGCTAGAAGGTGGGAATATTACGTTTGCCTGCCCCGGGAATTTTACCGTCAAGAGCGGGCAACATTTGTTTACCGGCGGTGCCAGCAATTCGCCGGATTTTCCAGTTCTTCCCGATACAAAAGTTAAGTTTTACGACGAAGCTTTCATTCTCAAAGACCCAACAGGAATGCCGTTGTCAGATATTCCGTACAAAATCAAGGGACCATCAGGTGAAGTCATTTCCCGAACAACGGAAAATGGACTTTCCGAGCGTGTTGCTACTGAAGCGAGTGAGTCTATCGAATTCAGCATGGAATGGTTCAAGGTAGTCCCATTCAAGAAGTGAGTGCGTCTACACCATGAAAGAAATCTAAAATGAGTACCCAAGAAAAAACCCAATCGCTGACAAACACAACCAAAAATTCAAAAAAGGTAGTCGAATGCGACTGCAATATGATGTGGTCGATCATACAGCAGATGAGTACAAAGCGCCTATGCAAGATCACGGGAAAGAACCAAGGCTCAATTATTCCGGTATATAGCGATAGAGCAAAACGGATAGCGGCGACCTATGCCAGATTTTATCTTGAGACGGAAGAATATGGCGATGTTTCAAAAAAGGGACGTTTTTACTGGATGGCTCTGGGGGCGTTTGCAAGCAAAACTGTAGCTTGTTCATTAGATGACACTCGCGTGGCAATGATTGATACAGTTTTCAAAGGCTTGGCAAAAGGAAATCTCTGGCTGTTTTATGACATAAGCGGCTGGCATTGGTATTACACACGGTTTCCAAACAGTTTTGATACGTGCGTAAAAAATCGGAATGCATCACAGTACGTCAAGCCGGTAAAAGATCAAGTCGCAAATTACCCCTGGAGAGATGAAGCGCTATCAAAAATAAAAAACATGAGTGGCCATAATTATATAGTTACAGGATTTGATTTTTCCAAAAAAATAGAAATAGAAAAACGTCAAGCTATGAGAGCAAATTTTCAACTCAAACATCTTTTA
>JBEVMD010000004.1:0-8205 GCA_040508835.1 Duganella sp.
CAGCGACACTACCGGCGCCGGCGCCGGCGCCGTCCGCCATGCCCGGCTCCACCACGCCGCTCAGGCGCGCGCGCACCTGCACCGGCGCGAACAGCGCCAGCGCCGCCAGCGCCAGGCCCGCCACCACCGCGAACACGATGGCCAGGAAGATCCAGTGTTGTCCCGTCATGCCATGCTCCCCCGTCAGATGCGGATGCGTATCAGCTTGCGCATCCAGAACACGCCGCCCGCCGCGATCACGCCCGCGTACCACATCAGCGTGACGCCGATCGGATCGGTCCACAACACGCTGATGTACTCCGGATTGGTCAGCGACATCAGGAACAGCACCGCCACGGGCAGCAAGCCCAGGATCCAGGCCGACATCCGCCCTTCCGCCGACATCACCCGCACCTGCGCCAGCAATTTCAACCGCGCGCGGATCAAGCGGCTGATATTGCCCAGCGCCTCGGCCAGGTTGCCGCCCGATTCGCGCTGGATCAGCACCGCGATGATCAGGTAGCGCAGGTCGGTGAGCGGCACGCGCTGCGCCAGGTTGTGCAGCGCTTCGTTCATCGGCACGCCGTAGTTGATTTCCTCGTAGGCGAAGCGGAATTCGCCGGCGATCGGCTCCGGCAGCTCCTCGGCCACCATCTGCATCACGTTGGCGAACGAGTGGCCGGCGCGCAGCGCGCGGCCGAAAAAATCGGCCGCCTCGGGCAGCTGCTCTTCCACCTTGGCCAGCCGCGCGCGCCGCTCGCGCAGCAACACCATCCACGGCAATGCCAGCGCCAGCACCAGCAGCAGCGCGGCGCCCATGGCCGGCAGGTCCAGCACGCGCGGCGCCACGAGGCCGATGGCGGCGAGCGCCAGCGCCCAGCCGAGGAATTGCGCCACCGACCACGCCACGCCGGCCTGCAGCAGCAGGCGGTCCAGCGCCGCCAGCCGGCACCAGGGGCCGATGCGGCGCAGCAGCCGCTCCAGCGCGGGCATGCCGCTGTAGGTGCGGCGTTTCAGGATGTCCACCCGCTCGGCGCCGCCCGGTCCCCGTTCGGCCATCAGGCGCAGACGCTTGGCAATGCGGCGCGCACCGCCGCCGTGGGCGGCCGACCACCACAGCCAGGCGCCTTCGATCATCAGGATCACGGCGGCAAACAAGAGTACGGCAAAGGCGGAAAAGACGGCGTCCATGGTCCTCCCCCTCACTCGAACACCCGGTCCGGGTCGAACACGGCATCGGGCACCGGCACGCCGAACATGCGCAGCCGGTCGGCAAAGCGCGGGCGCACGCCGGTGGCGGAAAACGCGCCCTGCACCCGGCCGTTGGCGTCCACGCCGCGCTGCTCGAAGCGGAAGATCTCGTGCATGGCGATCACGTCGCCCTCCATCCCCGTCACCTCCTGCAAGCTCACCATCTTGCGCGTGCCGTCGGTCAGGCGCGAGACCTGCATCACCACCGTCACGGCGGAGCAGATCTGCTGACGCGTGGCGCGCGGCGTCAGGTTCACGCCGGCCATGCCCACCATGTTTTCCAGTCGCGCCAGGGCGTCGCGCGGAGTATTGGAGTGGACCGTGGCCAGCGAGCCTTCGTGGCCCGTATTCATCGCCTGCAGCATGTCCAGTGCCTCCGGGCCGCGCACCTCGCCCAGGATGATGCGGTCGGGCCGCATGCGCAGCGCATTGCGCACCAGCGAGCGCTGGTTGACTTCCCCCTTGCCTTCGATATTCGGCGGGCGCGTTTCGAGCCGCACCACGTGCGGCTGGCGCATTTGCAGCTCGGCCGCATCCTCGATGGTGACGATGCGCTCGGACGCGGGAATAAAGCCCGACAGCACGTTGAGCAGCGTGGTCTTGCCGCTGCCCGTGCCGCCCGAGATCAGGATGTTGACCTTGGCGTGTCCCAGCGCCTGCAGCACCTGCACCATGGGCGGCGTGAGGCTGCGGTTATCGAGCAGGTTGTCGATGGTGAGCGGATTGACGGCAAAGCGGCGGATCGACAGGATCGGGCCATCGATCGCCAGCGGCGGAATGATGGCGTTGACGCGCGAGCCGTCGGGCAGGCGCGCATCGACCATCGGGCTCGATTCGTCCACGCGCCGGCCCACGCGCGAGACGATCTTCTCGATGATCTTCATCAGGTGGGCGTTGTCGTTGAAGGTGACGTCGGTCAGCTCCAGACGGCCGGCGCGTTCCACGTACACCATGGACGCCGTGTTGACCAGGATGTCGGACACGCCGGGATCGGCCAGCAGCGGCTCCAGCGGACCGAAACCGAGCATCTCGTGCTGGATGTCGAGCACCAGGTTGTGGCGCTCGTGCTGATTGAGCACGATGCGCTCTTCCTCGATGATGCGCTGGACCAGCAGCGCCAGCTCGTGCTTGAACTGCTCGGGCGTGAGGCGCTGCAGGCGTTCCAGGTCGATCCGTTCCATGATCGTCTGGTGCATGCTTTTTTTCAGGTCCTGGTAGGCCGCAGCGGCCAGGGCCGGTGCGGCCGGTGCGCCCATTCCCCCCGGTCCGGCGGCGCCGCCGGGGCGGCCGGCATCGCTGACGGCCAGGCGTTCGCGTAAGCTCATGGCATCCTCCTAATCTATGTCGTTGCGGCCGAACAGGCGGTCGAACAGGCCGCGGCTGTCGGCCACGCGGCGCGCCGTCACCAGTTCCACCATCTCGGCCAGGCTGCGCGCCACGGTGCTGCTGCGCGAGAGCTGCAGCACCGGGATGCCCTGGTTGACGGAGTCGGTGGCCGACAGGTAGTCGTTGGGCACCGTGTGCATCACGTCCGCCCCCAGCGCCTGTTCCAGGTCCATCAGGCGCAGCTTGCCGCCCTTTTCGTAGCGGTTGACGATCAGGCGCGTGCGCTCGCTGGGATAACCGAGCGAACGGAAAATATCGAGCAGGCGGCGGCCGTCGCGGATGTCGGGCAGCGCCAGCTGCAGCACCGGGAAGATGGAATCGGCCTGGTCGAGCGCGCGCAGCGAGATGGCGTCGATCTGGCGGCCCACGTCGAGCACGATGTAGTCGTAGTGCTGGCGCGCCACGCGCAGGATGGCGTCCATGTGCTCGGGCTTCATGTCCACCAGGTGATTGGGATCGTCCGCCGCCGCCAGCACGCCGAAGTTGGACGCCACGTGCACCAGGCACGAATCGAGGAAGGCGCCGTCCATGCGGCCGATCTGGCCGCAGATGTCGGACAGCGTCATGGCCGGCTTCTGGTCCGACACGTACAGCGTGGCGTCGCCGAACTGGCCGTGCAGGTCGATCAGCAGCACCTTCTTGTCGGCCAGCGCGGCCAGCGCGTAGCCGAAATTGGTGGACAGGAACGTGGCACCGCTGCCGCCCTTGCAGGAGATGAACGCGAGGACCTTACCGTCGCGCAGGCGGCTCACGCCCGCCGCCACCTCGATGCGGTCCATCGCCTCGTGGAAGGCGCGGTGCACCAGCGGCAGCTGCAGCACCTCGCGCATGCCGGCGCGCATGGCGCGGATCAGCAAATCGTGCTGCGGCTCGCGCGTGAGCAGCATGAACGTCGCCGCCGGATAGTGCTTGCTCAGGCGCTCCACCAGTTCACCTTCGGCCGGCGCCACGTCGCTGGCGTCGAAGATCACCAG
Source organism: Duganella sp. (assembly GCA_040508835.1). Taxonomy (GTDB): domain Bacteria; phylum Pseudomonadota; class Gammaproteobacteria; order Burkholderiales; family Burkholderiaceae_D; genus Rugamonas. The sequence continues at coordinate 3,591 of JBEVMD010000004.1, forward strand.
CTCGGGCGACTCGGGCAACTGGCGCTCCACCGCGTCGCGCAGGCCGTTACGGGACGCCACCAGCTGCACGGCCGGCAGGCGCGCCGATCCCTGCGCCGCCACTTCGGCGTGCAACAGGCTGTCGTTACTGATCATCAGGGCTCTCATGGCCGGTCCTCACTTGGCGTTGATGACAAAGGTCGGCTGCGCGGGCGGATCGCTGAACGATTTCTGGTACCGTGCATAGCCCTGGTGCGCGGCCTTGCCGTCGATGCCGGCCACCGGGTCCTGGTCGCGGCCGGCGTCGGGATAGATCACTTGCTGCGCCAGCGCCAGGCGCGCGGCAGCGCCGAAGTGGGTATCCCAGTAGGGAGTGGTGGGCGCCAGCGGAGTCCAGGCGCAGCCGGCCAGCGTGCATGCCGCCAGCATCACGTAAAAAAGTCGCATACAGGTTCCTGAAAAAAGGGTGACTGAAATTAGCGCGGTGGTTTTCCGTTCGGGGGCGGCGGGCCTTCCAGCTGCCCCCCCAAAAACAGCTGGGCGCGGCCCGGCGCGGTCACGCTGTCGGTGGGCAGCTGGTAGTCGGCCGGCAGCGGTTGCACCAGGCGCGGCGTGACGACGAACAGCAGCTCGGTGCGGTCCTGCTGGAAGTCGGTACTGCGAAACAGCGCACCCAGCACCGGCAGCTCGCCCAGGATCGGCAGGCCGTTGATGTGGGCGGTGCGGTTGTTCTTGATCAGGCCTCCGATGGCAAAGCTCTGGCCATCGCGCAGCTCCACGGTGGTGGCCGCGCGCCGGGTGGTGATCAGGGGCAGGATGGACGCGCCGGCAAAGCCGTTGGCGGACAGGCCCACGCCCTCGCGCGACAGCTCCGACACCTCGGGCGCCACCCGCAGGTTGATGCGGCCGCCCGCCAGCACGGTGGGCGTGAAACGCAGCCCCACGCCGAACTCCTTTTCTTCCAGCGTGACCTTGTTGTTATCCTGCGCCACCGGCACCAGGATCTTGCCGCCGGCCAGAAAACTGCCTTCCTGGCCGCTGATCGCCATCACCGTCGGTTCGGCCAGGATGCGCACCAGGCCTTCCTGCTTCTCGGCCTCGATGGTGAGATGGTTGCCGCCCGCGCGGCCCGTGGCGAGCAGGCCACGCAGCGTCCCGGAGATGAAATTCGACGCCAGCACGCTGGCCCAGCTGCCGCCGCCCACGCCCAGCGCGGCGCCCGTTTCCAGCTTGTCGAGCAGGGTCTTGGACACCTCGGCGATTTTTACCTCCAGCATCACCTGCTGCGGCGCGCCGACGTTGAGAAAGTTGATCACGCGGACCTGGCCTGCTGCGCCGCCGCTGCCGTTCGCCGCTCCCGCGGCGGCGGACGCCTGCTGTCCGTCCCTGGCGTCTTCCCTGGCGCCCGGCTGCAGCGCGCGCGCGGGCCGCCGCACTAACGCCGCCGCCAGCTCCAGCACGCGGGCAGCGGCCGGGGCGTCGGTCACCGTGCCGCTCAACACCAGCGTGTCGCCGGCAGCGCTCACGCGAACGTCCTTCTGCTCGGGCATCAGCGCCGCCAGCGATGCCTGCAGCGCGCCCGGATCGATGCCCACCACCACTTCCACCACGTTGCACACGCCGCTTTTGCCCTGCACGATCATGTTGCTGGTGCCGATGTCGATGCCGGCCACGTACAGCGTGTCGGGCGCCACCAGCATCGCTTCCAGCACGGCGGGGTTGCCCACGCTGCGCGCCTGCACCGTTTCGGGCATGCGCATCAGCGTCGACTTCCCCAGTTGCAGCGTCAGGTGACCCGGCGCCGCCGCCTGGCCGGCGCAGCGCAGGCCGGGGATGTCGGCGCCCGCGCATGGCCAGGGCGCGGCGGCGGCCAGCGCCAGCAGCCAGGCGCCGGGGTGGCGTCCGCATCGCAGTCGCAGCGGAGGCCGGGGGCGGGATCGGATCGTCATGGCGCTCTCACAGGCATTCCTGCGTGCGCTGCAGGCCCGCGATCACGCCCACGCAGTGGCGTGCAGGCGTCGCGGACGCCAGGCGCGCACGCGGTGCGGCAACTTGCGCGGGCGCGGGCGTGGCCGCCGGCGCGGGGGCGGCCGCCACCGGCGCCGGCAAGCCCAGCAGCGACGACTTGGTGGCGCCGTCGGTGACGGCGGGGCGCGGATCGACCTGGTTGCGCAGCACCAGCGACAGCGTGCCCACGCTGCGCGCCAGGTCCAGGTTTTCGGCCTGGGTGGGCGTGACCTCGAGCGTGACGGCGTTGACCACGCGCGGCCTGGTTTCGTCGCGCCCCACTTCCTGTGCCACGGCCAGCACCAGGATGCGTTCGAGGACGATCTTGGAAATCGCATTCTCGTTGCCGCCGCGCGCCGACTGGGTGTTGACCAGGATGTCGACAAAATTTCCGGGCAGCGCGAAGCCGGCCACGCCCACCACGTCGTTTACGCGCACCGTCATGGCGCGATTGCCCTCGGTGATCAGTGCCGACAGGCCGCCCAGCGTGCCGGCCGGCGCCAGCTTGGCCTCGGAGAGCGGCTCGTCGCGCAGCACGCTCGATTTGAGCACCCGTCCCACCAGCTTGGCCGGATCGGTCAGCGCGCCGCGCGGCAGGCTGTCGGCCGGCCAGTCCAGGGTCTTCATCATCTCGGGCGTGAGCCGCTGGCCCAGGCTGACGTCGGCGGCGGCCACCACGATGCGGTTGGCCGTGGTGGGCGTCTGCCGCAGCAGCCAGCGCGAGGCCATGGCGACCGCCGCCAGCCCCAGCACCACGGCCAGCGCCATCATGAGCAGTGCGCGCCGATTGTTCGTGAAGTGCGTCATACGATGTGCTGCGCCAGTTGATCCGCCAGGCCCGCCACGGCGTCGTCGCATGCCGGCCCGTCGCCCGCGGCGAACATGCTGGTCCAGGCCTGGTCCAGCGCGGCGACGGTCAGGCGCGGCGGCTGGCCGTTGAAACCGGCGAAATCGACGATGCGGCCCACGATCTCCTGCGGATAGCCGGCCAGCAGCGGCAGGCCGCTGCCCACGTGCAGCTCGTCCATCAGGTAGCGCAGCGCGGCGTCGTCATACAGCACGCCGGCCGCCAGGCACTGCTGGCGGAACAGGGCGCGGTAGCCCGCCACGCCTAGCGGCCCGACGGGAATCTTGTAGCCCACGCGGCGCAGCGACGGCGCGTCCAGCAGCGCCTCCGGCGCCAGGCTGGTGGCAAACACCAGGCGCATGCGGCACGGCGCGTCGAAGTGATAGCCGCCGGCCAGCGACAGGCGGCTGCGGCGCAGTTCCTGCGCCTGCGAAAAGCGGTTCAGCAGATCGACGGCGGCAATGCGCTGGCGGCCCAGGTCATCGACGATCAGCAAGCCGTTGTTGGCCTTGAGCTGCGGCGTGGCGCGGTAGCAGCCGTTGGGCGTGTCGGGCTGCAGGTCGAGCATGTCCTCGGTGACGTCGGCGTCGACCGCCACCACCGGACGCTGGCACTGCACCCAGCGGGCGTCGCCGCTGCGGCCCTGGCGCAGCTGGCGCAACTGGGTGCCATGGGGCGCCAGGTGCACGTGGGGATCGTAGACCTGCACCACGTCCTGTCCCACCAGCACCGCGTGCGGCACCGCCACCAGGCCTTGCTGCAGCGTGCCGAGCTTGCGCGCCAGCGTGGACTTGCCGCTGCCGGAGGGACCGTACAACAACATGGTGCGGCCGGCATACATGGCCGCGCCCAGCATCTGCCGCACGCGCGGCGACAGCAGGTCGTCGGCCAATTCCGCGCCCAGGTCCTCGGCGCCCACGGCCGGCGCGTGCAGGGCCTGGCGCTCCACCATGGCGCGATAGGCGTCCAGCGTGACGGGGGCCGGCCCCGCGTACCGGCAACGCTCGATCCAGGCGGCGGCGCGCTGCTTGCCGGCCGATGTCAGCTGGTATTGGATGTCGATGTCGGACTCGCCGCGCCACGCCACTTCGGCCACGTGTTCGGCCACCATGAAGTCCAGCGCCTCGCGCAGCACGTTGATCGACAGGTGCAGGCGCGTGGTCAGGACGGGCAGATGGGTTTTGCCCGCCGTGTACAGCGCCTTGGCCAGCAGCTCCACCACGAACTGCTGCGGCAGGCCGGTGTCGCGCAGCGTGCGCGGCGGCGGCGGCAACATGCCGGCCGGATCGGCGTCGACGCTGCTGGCGGGTGCGGCATACGGTGAGGAATCAAGGCTGAGCATGGCAATCTCCGCGCTGCGGGTTGACTGATGGCGTACCGGGTACTGACTGATTGTTTCACTGAGGAATCAAGTTTATCGGGCCTTGCCGCGCGGATATTGATGCGCAGCAAAAATCCGGGGATGGCCTGGTCACCGATGCGTCCACACCACAAACACGGCGGTGGCCGCCGCAATCGCCACGCCGTAGGGCATGCCGCCCACGCTGACGATGGCCTGGCGCGGCGTGGCCACCAGCGGCAGGCCGATCAGGCGGCCCAGCCACGGTTTCAGGAGCACGACCAGGTTGCGCCAGAGTTGGCGCCAGTGGCCTTTGCGCAACAGCATGGCCAGCGCCAGCAGCCCCCCGGCCAGGTAGGCCAGCACGGCAATGTGGAATGCCGCCGCCGGCCCGACAAAGGCGCCGACCATTGCCATCAGCTTGACGTCGCCGGCCGCCATCG
>JBEVMD010000044.1:0-8616 GCA_040508835.1 Duganella sp.
GGCCCCTTCGGTGGCCCGCCTTTTTTTTGATCTGGCCATCACTGGCAGGCAGCGCGCGGTCCACGGCCCCATGCCTTGCCAGGCTAGCGCGGGTAGAGCGCGCCCAGTACCCGCTCGCCCAGCGCACCGGTGACGGCCGGTAAATTGCCCGCCAGCCGCTCGCTAAAGCGGTAGCCCAGCCAGGCAAACGCCAGCGCCTCCACCCGGTTCGGCGCCATGCCCAGCGCCTGGGTGCTTGCCACCAGCACCTGGTCGCCCAGCGCCATGCCCAACTCGCTCATCAGGACGCCGTTGTAGGCGCCGCCGCCGCACACGTACACCGCGTCCGCGCCGCCGCCGTAGGCCTGGATCGCCTGCGCCAGCGACAGTGCCGTAAAGCGCGTCAGCGTGAACTGCACGTCTGCCGGGGCGGCCTCGCGGTAGACGGCCAGGCGCGCGTCGAGCCAGTCGAGGTGGAACAGGTCGCGTCCCGTGCTTTTCGGGGCGGGCAAGGCCAGGTACGGTTCCCGCAACAACTCCTGCAGCAGCTCCGGGATTTCCTGCCCGCTGGCGGCCCAGGCGCCGTCGGCATCGTATTCCTGGTGCTGGTGGCGGGCGATCCAGGCATCCATCAGCACGTTGCCGGGGCCGGTATCGAAGCCGGTGACAGCGCCATCGCCGCCCAGCACGCTGATATTGGCGATGCCGCCGATATTGGCCACCACCCGCGTCTGCCCGGCCTTGCCGAACAGCGCCTGGTGGAATGCGGGCACCAGCGGCGCCCCCTGGCCGCCGGCCGCCACGTCGCGGCTGCGGAAGTCGGCAATGACGTCGATGCCGCACAGCTCGGCCAGCAGGGCAGGGTTGTTGGTCTGGCGCGTAAAGCCCAGCTCGGGGCGGTGGCGGATGGTCTGGCCGTGCACGGCAACTGCGTGCACGTCCTGGGGCGCGCGCGCTGCAGCGGCCAGCAGGGCGGCCACACAGTCGGCGTAATGCTGCGCCAGCTGGTTGGCAGCGGCGGCCTCGCGTTCGATTTCATTGTCGCCCGGCGCCTGCAGCGCCATCAGCTCGGCGCGCAGCGCGGGCGGGAAGGCAATGTAGGCCGCGCCCAGCGTGGTGATGGTGTCGCCGCTGAAATCGGCCAGGGCGCCGTCCACACCGTCGAGGCTGGTGCCCGACATCAAACCGATATACAGAGTCATTACGCGCTTCCTTTGTTGGAAAAACGTATTTTGCCTGAGCTTGCGTTAGATGTCGCACGGAAGCTGCCGCCGTTGCGGAGCATGATGATAAAAAAACAGGCCGATGCGGCGGCCTGTTTTTAAAGCGAAGATTTAGAGCGGAACTTATTTCGCGGCAACGCGGGTGTTACCACCGTTGAAGCCGGACTGACCCGATTGCAGCAGGGCGATGCGGTGCGTCATGTCCGAAGCGTAGACTTTAAAGCGCGACAGTTCGGCGGCGGTCAGCGGGCCTTGCGCCTGCACGTTCATCTTGCTTGGGTCGCGGGCCTCGCCACCTACGCGGAATTCATAGTGCAGGTGAGCGCCGGTGGACCAGCCGGTGGTGCCGACGTAGCCAATGATGTCGCCCTGGCTCACTTTGCTGCCTTTTTTGATGCCCGCGCCAAAACGGCTCATGTGGGCGTAGGCCGTGCTGTAATTGCTCCAGTGCTTGATGGTGACGACATTGCCGTAACCATTTTGCGTGCCGGCAAAATCGATGGTGCCATCGCCCGCCGCGCGGATCGGCGTGCCGGTTGGCGCCGGGAAATCGATGCCCTTGTGGGCTTTCCAGTTACCAAATACCGGATGCACGCGCATCGAGAAGCCCGACGAAATGCGGGTAAATTCCACCGGCGACTTCAAAAACGCTTTTTTCAGCGATTTGCCGTCGAAGCTGTAGTAGCCCCCACCTTGCTTGCTTTGCGGATCTTCATACCAGACGGACTGGTAAGTCGTGCCACGGTTGGTGAATTCGCCAGCCAGGATGCGGCCTGCCTTGACGAATTCGCCGTCTTGCCAGAAAGTCTCGTACACCACGTTGAAACGGTCGCCACGCTTCACATCGCCGCGGAAGTCGATGTTGGTGGAGAACATTTCAATGATCTGCTTGACGATCGCGTCGGGCAGCTTGGCGCCGTCCTTGTCGGAATCGGTGGCAGCGTACAGATTGCTCGAGATGGTGCGCGCATGCATTTCCACGCGGCGTTCCAGCTTGGCTGCTTCTTCTTGCGCGACAAAGTTCTCGCCCTTGCGGGTGATGGTGATGTTCTTGACTGGCATGTCCTTACCGTCGACCACGGTGGCGCGCAGCCACTGCAGGTTGCCGATATCATCGGTTTGTGCTTGCACGCGCTTGCCGGTTTTCAGCTGCATCACACCCTTGGCAACTTTGTCCTTCTTGATGAAGGTCTCGGCCGCGTCGTCGTCCACGCCCAGGCGCGTGAGCAGCGTGGCGAGGGTATCGCCGGCGCGCACGCGTTCTTCGTGGACGAACTGTTCGGTGGTGGATTGTTGTTCAAGCGCTGAAATTTGCTTGCTGAGGTCGGGCAGGGCAACGTCTTCCTGAACTGACTTCACTGGCAAATCGGACGCATCGGGGGCGAGAGGCGCAACCGCAGCGGCGCCAAAAGCACAGACTGTGAGGACCAGGGCGGAAGCGCTGACGATGCGCTTCTTCGGCGTGGAACCGACCAGTTTATATAAGCGTGAGCTCGTGAATTTATGTATTTGGTTCATGCAATCAGTTAAAATTTACCGCTTGAACTATTCAGGAACGTTTATTTTTTCTAATTCTTATCTTGGTTCGTTTTCGTAGAGCAAGATTAATGGGATCACGGATTATAACAAACTCCTGGCAATCGCTACCTTTTTCTGAAAAAAAACTCTCTAAAGTTATGACTACCTCATCTTCGACGCCGCCGGTTCCCTCTAAAGCACTGCCACTCAGTGATAATGTACAGGAGGCACTCGCAATCACCAAGCGCGGTGTCGACGAATTGCTCATTGAAAGCGAGTTCGCCCAGAAGCTGGCGCGCTCCGAGCAGTCCGGCGTGCCGCTGCGCATCAAACTGGGCCTGGACCCGACCGCGCCCGACCTGCACCTGGGCCACACCGTGGTGCTCAACAAGATGCGCCAGCTGCAAGACCTGGGCCACCAGGTGATTTTCCTGATCGGCGACTTCACCTCGATGATCGGCGACCCGTCGGGCCGCAACGCCACCCGCCCGCCGCTGACCAAGGAGCAGGTCGAGCAAAACGCCATGACCTACTTCAAGCAGGCCTCGCTGGTGCTGGACGCGGCCAGGACCGAAATCCGCTACAACTCCGAGTGGTGCGACCCGCTGGGCGCGCGCGGCATGATCCAGCTGGCCTCGCGCTACACGGTGGCCCGCATGATGGAACGCGACGACTTTACCAAGCGCTTCAAGAGTGGGACACCGATTGCAGTCCACGAGTTCCTGTACCCGCTGATGCAGGGTTACGACTCGGTGGCGCTGAAAGCCGACCTCGAGCTGGGCGGCACCGACCAGAAGTTCAACTTGCTGGTGGGCCGCGAGCTGCAAAAGGACTATGGCCAGGAACCGCAATGCATCCTCACCATGCCGCTGCTGGAAGGCCTGGACGGCGTGGAAAAAATGTCGAAGTCCAAGAACAACTACATCGGCATCACCGAGCCGGGCAACACCATGTTCGCCAAGATCATGAGCATTTCCGACGTGATGATGTGGAAATACTATGATTTGCTGTCGTTCCGCTCGATTGCCGACATTGCCGCCCTGAAAGCGACGGTGGAAGGCGGCGCCAACCCGCGCGACGCCAAGGTGGCGCTGGCGCAGGAAATCGTGGCCCGCTTCCACTCGCAGGCGGCTGCCGAGGACGCATTGAACGACTTCGTCAACCGCTCCAAGGGCGGCATTCCGGACGACGTGCCGGAAATGAGCCTGACCGGCGCGCCACTGGGCCTGCCGCAACTGCTCAAGCAGGCGGGCTTGTGCGCGTCGACGTCGGAAGCGATGCGCATGGTCGACCAGGGCGGCGTGCGCCTCGACGGCACCGTGCTCAGCGATAAAGCACTGAAAATCGATGCCGGTACTTTCGTGTTGCAAGTCGGCAAGCGCAAGTTCGCGCGCGTGACCTTGACCGCATGATCGCGCTGCTCCAGCGCGTCACCAGCGCCAGCGTGGTGGTCGATGGTGCCACCATCGGCGCCATCGACGCCGGCCTGATGGTGCTGGTGTGCGCCGAACGCGGCGACACCGAACAGACCGCCGACACGTTGCTGACGAAGTTGCTCGGCTACCGCGTGTTCGGCGACGACGCCGGCAAAATGAACCGCAGCATCACCGACGTGGCCGGCGGCCTGCTGCTGGTGCCGCAGTTCACGCTGGCGGCCGACACCCGCTCCGGCACCCGGCCGTCGTTCACCCCGGCGGCCCCGCCGGCCGATGGCCTGCGCCTGTTCACGCATTTTGTGGAACAGGCCCGCGCCCGCCACGCCGTGGTGCAGACCGGCCAGTTCGGCGCCGACATGCAGGTCACGCTCACCAACGATGGCCCCGTGACTTTCTGGCTGCAAACCAACCCCAAACCATGAACAACACCAAGATTTTGCTGATCCGCCACGGCGAGACGGCGTGGAACGCCGTGCGCCGCCTACAGGGCCACATCGACATTCCCCTCAACGCCGAGGGCGAACGCCAGGCCCATGCGCTGGCCCGGGCCCTGGCAGGCGAGGGCGTGGACCTGATCGTCTCGAGCGACCTGCAGCGCGCGTACCAGACGGCCCATGCCGTGGCCGTGCTGTACGACCATGCCACTGTGCACACCGACCCGGCGCTGCGCGAGCGCGGCTATGGCGTGTTCGAAGGCATGTTGTACACCGAAGTCGAACAACAATATCCGCAGGATTTTGCCCTGTGGCAGGCGCGTGACATCGACGCCGTGATGCCGGCCGGCGACCGCGTGGCCGAAAGCTTCCGCCAGTTTTACCAGCGCGCCACCGGCGCCATTGCCCAGTGGGCCACCGCCCATCCGGGCCGGACGCTTGCCATCGTCGCCCACGGGGGCGTGCTGGAATGCGCGTACCGCGAAGCGGTGGGCATGCAGCTGGACAGCCCGCGCGACTTCCAGGTCAAAAATGCCAGCATCAACCGCTTTCACTTTGCTGGCGGCAAACTGGTGCTCGACAGCTGGGGCGAGGTGGCCCATTTGGCCGTGGCACTGGACGACGTCATCTGAACCCGCATTGCCAGCGCGGGGGGCGACCCCATGACAGCAGCGTCAGTGTCGTCTGCCAGGACTGCCGGGTTTAAAAGTCAAGTAGGCATTTTTGCCGATTTTATAAAAAATAGTGCTTATTAATTGAGCAGTCCTTCGGTTAAAATAGAAGGTTCCTCCTTCCCAAACAGGTATCGTCTGTGCAAATCGGCCCACATTTACTGCGTAACAACGTATTTGTCGCTCCCATGGCGGGCGTGACCGATCGTCCCTTCCGCCAGCTGTGCAAGCAGCTCGGGGCCGGGTATGCGGTATCGGAAATGGCGGCATCCAACCCGCGCCTGTGGGCCACGGAAAAAAGCTCGCGCCGCACCGACCACACGGGGGAAATGGAACCGAAAGCGGTGCAAATTGCCGGCGCCGACCCGCAGGACCTGGCCGACTGCGCCCGTTTCAACGTCGAGCGCGGCGCCCAGATCATCGATATCAATATGGGGTGCCCCGTCAAAAAAGTGTGCAACAGCTGGTGCGGCTCCGCCCTGTTGCAAAACGTGCCGCTGGTGCGCGAGATCCTGGCAGCGGTGGTGGGGGCAGTCGATGTGCCCGTCACGCTCAAGTTCCGCACCGGCTGGAACCGCGAAAACAAGAACGCGCTGACGATTGCCCGCATTGCCGAAGACGCCGGTATCGCCATGCTCACCCTGCATGGCCGCACCCGCGCCGACGGCTACACGGGCGACGCCGAGTACGACACCATTGCTGCCGTCAAGCAATCGGTGGCCATTCCCGTCGTCGCCAACGGCGACATCACCACGCCCGAGAAAGCGCGCTACGTGCTCGACTACACGGGCGCGGATGCCGTCATGATCGGCCGCGCGGCCCAGGGCCGACCGTGGATCTTCCGCGAGATCGACCATTTTTTGCGTACCGGCACGCATTTGCCGGCGCCGTACGTGGCCGAGGTGCGGGCGCTGATGGACGAGCACCTGCGCGCCCACTACGCGTTTTACGGCGATTACCTGGGCGTGCGCACGGCCCGCAAGCACATCGGCTGGTATGTGCGCGACTTGCCCGGCGGTGAGGAATTCCGGCAGCGGATGAATTTGCTGGAGTCGACCGACACGCAGTTATTGGCGGTGGACCAGTTCTTCGAATCGCAGCGACAGTGGGGCGAACGGTTACAATACCGCCTCTCCGAAGTGTTGCAGGCCGATTTACAAGCTGCATAGCCCATCGCCGCCACCCGGCGACCAGCCAGCGTAGCACCAAAAAAGTCACATCAGAACGGTAAACGCCCGGGCTACAAGCCAGAAGGCGTATTACCAGCGTCAACAGATTATTGAGAACGTACAAAAATGAGCAAAGAAAGTATCCAGGAAGTAGTGCAGAAAAGCCTTGAAGACTACTTCAACGACCTGGGCGAGCAGCAGGCATCCAACATCTACGACATGGTTGTGCTGACCGTCGAGAAACCGATACTGGAAGTGGTCATGACGCGCGCCGACGGCAACCAGTCGCACGCTGCCCAAATGTTGGGCATCAACCGCAATACCTTGCGCAAAAAACTGCAAGAGCACGGCCTGCTGTAACGGCCTGCGTCGTCCGGCGTGAACGGCTGGGGGATCGGCCGTTGTGCCCTGTTGTGCCCTGTTGTGTCGATTGTTACACCTCATTCAAACCACCTAGCCTTCATAGCCATGATCAAATCAGCTCTCATCTCCGTTTCCGACAAAACCGGTGTGCTGGACTTCGCCCGCGCGTTGTCCGCCATGGGCGTCCAGCTCCTGTCCACCGGCGGCACCGCCAAACTGCTGGCCGACAACGGCCTGGCCGTGACCGAAGTGGCCGACTACACCGGTTTCCCGGAGATGCTCGATGGCCGCGTCAAGACCCTGCACCCGAAAGTGCACGGCGGCATCCTGGCCCGTCGCGATTTCCCGGAGCACATGGCCAAGCTGGCCGAGTTCGACATCCCCACCATCGACATGGTGGTGGTCAACCTGTACCCGTTCCAGGCCACCGTCGCCAAGGACGATTGCTCGCTGGACGACGCGATTGAAAACATCGACATCGGCGGTCCGGCCATGCTGCGTTCGTCGGCCAAGAATCACAAGGACGTGGTCGTGATCTGCGACCCAAGCGACTACGGCGTGGTGCTGGCGGAAATGAAAACCACCGACAACACGCCCGGTTTCGTCAGCTACGAAACCCGCTTCCGCCTGGCCACCAAGGTGTACGCCCACACGGCTCAGTACGACGGCGCCATCGCCAACTATCTGACCAGCCTGGGTCCGGACCGCGCCCACGCCACCCGTGGCGCGTACCCGAAAAACCTGAACATCGCCTTTGAAAAAGTGCAGGACATGCGCTACGGCGAAAACCCGCACCAGTCGGCCGCGTTTTACCGCGACGTGGTGAGCACGCCGGGCGCGCTGGCCAACTACCGCCAGCTGCAGGGCAAGGAACTGTCGTTCAATAACATTGCGGACGCCGATGCGGCATGGGAATGCGTGAAAAGCATGGGCGGCTTCGAGCAGGGCGCCGCATGCGTGATCGTCAAGCACGCCAACCCGTGCGGCGTGGCGCTGGGCGTCAATGCAGTCGACGCGTACCAGCGCGCGCTGCAGACGGATCCGACTTCGGCGTTTGGCGGCATCATTGCCTTCAATGTGGAAGTCGATGCGGCCGCGGCGACCGAACTGGCCAAGCTGTTCGTGGAAGTGCTGATCGCGCCGGTGTTTACTGCGGAAGCCAGGCAGATCCTGGCGGCCAAGCAGAACGTGCGCCTGCTGGAAATCGCCTTGGGCGATGGCGTCAACGCCATGGACTTCAAGCGCGTGGGCGGCGGCTTGCTGGTGCAATCGGCCGACGCGAAAAACGTGCTGGTCGGCGACCTGAAAGTGGTGTCGAAACTGCAGCCGACGCCGCAGCAACTGCAGGACCTGATGTTTGCCTGGCGCGTGGCCAAGTACGTCAAATCGAACGCCATCGTCTTCTGCGGTAACAACATGACCCTGGGCGTGGGCGCCGGCCAGATGAGCCGCATCGACTCGGCCCGCATCGCCTCGATCAAGGCCCAGAACGCCGGCCTCTCGCTGGCCGGTTCGGTCGTGGCGTCGGACGCGTTCTTTCCGTTCCGCGACGGTCTCGACGTGGTGGTCGATGCGGGCGCGACCTGCGTGATTCACCCCGGTGGTTCGATGCGTGACCAGGAAGTGATCGATGCCGCTGACGAGCGCGGTGTTGTCATGCTCTACACCGGCACCCGCCACTTCCGCCACTGATCGGCTGTCGTAAACCGCGCACAGCTTCGTTGCGCCGGTTCGCCGTGCTCGCGCACTGTCTTCACCGGCGCGCCTAGCTGTGCACGGTTTGCGACAGCCTCTGTTGGTCGGCTGTCGTAAACCGCGCACAG
>JBEVMD010000107.1:0-8453 GCA_040508835.1 Duganella sp.
CCAGTACATCACCGATTCCCTGTTCGTCGGCAACAAGCTGAGCGAGGCGGCGCTGCTCGACAGCGACGGCCACCGCATCGACCTGCGCAACATCAAGTCGCCGATCGTCGTGTTCTGCTCGTGGGGCGACGACATCACGCCACCGCAGCAGGCGCTGGGCTGGGTGCTGGACCTGTACGAAAACGACGAAGCGCTGGTGGCCGGCGGTCAGACCATTATTTATTCGATGCACCAGAGTATCGGTCACCTGGGCATCTTCGTTTCCGCCTCGGTGGCCAACAAGGAGCACGAGGAATTCACGGCCGCCATGGACATGATCGACATCATGCCGCCCGGCCTGTACGAAGCCGTGTTCCTGGAAAAAGACGAGGAAATGCTGCAGGAGGAACTGGCCGCCGGCGACATGCTCGGCGGCGATTACGTGATGCGCTTCGAGCGCCGCAACCTCGAGTCGCTGCGCAAGCTGGGCGGCAACGACGTGGAAGACGAGCGCCGCTTTGCCACCGTGGCGCGGCTGTCGGAAATCAACCAGGGCCTGTATCGCCAATTTGCCAGCCCCATCGTGAAAAGCCTGGTGACGGAACAGAGCGCCAAGCAGTTGCGCGACGCGCACCCGCTGCGCCTGCGCTACACGGCATTCTCGAGCAAGAACAAGCTGCTCGACGGCATCCCGGCGCTGGCAGAAAAAGTCCGGGCCCACCGCCGGCCGGTCGCCAAGGACAATATTTTCCTGCAGATGCAGGAAGCGATGTCGAAACAGATCGTCGCCGCGCTCGACATGTATCGCGACGCGCGCGACCAGGCGACCGAAAAATTCTTCCTCGATATGTACGGCTCGCCCGTACTGCAAGCGCTGGTGGGCTTGCGCGCCGACAGCGGCGCCCCGCGCCGCATCGGCCGCGACCTGGCCCGCGAAGCCACACTGGACGCCTACCGCCTGGCAGCCATGGGCAAGACGGCGGAGGGTGGTACGACCGAGGCCATCATCCGTGGCCTGCTGTACATCTACCGCAGCCCGGAAATGAGCGCCGCCGACGAACGGGCGTTTGCCACCATCCGCCAGCTGCGCCTGCGTACGGCGGACGACGAGGAAATGAGCGTCACCCACTTCAAGACCATCTTGCGCGAGCAATACCTGATGCTGCAAGTGGACGAAGAAGCGGCCATGCGCGACCTGCCGCTGCTGCTGCCGGACGATGAACAGGCGCGCGCCACGGCGCTGGCCATCGTGCGCCAGGTCGCCGGCGCCACCGGCACGGTGACGGGCGACGGCGCCGTGCGGCTCGAACGCGTGGCCGCCATGTTCGGACCGAAGCTGGCCGTGGTGCGCAAGAAGAAGGGGGCGGGCGGGGCGGGCTAGTGACCGCCAGCCCGAGACCCAGGCTCCGTCATTCCCGCGCAGGCGGGAAGCCAGTTCCGTAGCGCCGCCCGGGCACATGGCGCAGTCAACACTGATCGACTGCCCTCGGATCCCCGCCTGCGCGGGGATGACGGATCGAACGCTGTCAGTACTGCAGCACCTTGCGCATGAATACGCTGAGCGGATCATCGCGGTAATCCCCATACGGCCCGCACCGGGCAAAACCGTGGCGCTCGTACAGCGCTATCGCTTCCGGTTGCGACGGACCCGTTTCCAGCACCATCTCGCGGCAGCCCGCATCGCGTACCGCCGCTTCCAGTTCCCGCATCAGCTGCCCGGCGGCGCCCTGGCCGCGTACTTCCGGTTTCACGTACATGCGCTTGATTTCGCCGTAGGCCGGGGAAATCACCACCGCCGCGCAACCGACGGCCCGACCGCCGGCATCGCGCACCACGGCAAACTTCACCTGCGGCTGCATCAGCGACGGCAAGTCGAGCGCGTACACGCTCTCGGGTGGGTACAAGGTGAGCTGGTAGGCGTCGAGGTCATCGATCAGGGCGATGATGTCGGCTTGGTTCGGCGATTCGAAAGCGATCTGCAGCATGTGGGTGCGGGGAAGGGTGGTGAACATGGCCAGCATAAGGGAAATCACGGGCAGCGACAAACCGCAGCGCAAGCTGCGCTTGGAGGTTGGCAGTCCGGCACGCTATCATTGCCAATATGACACCTGCCAACAATCCACCGGGCGCCGCGCGCACCGTGCTGATCTTCCTGGGCATGCTGCTCGGCGCGGCGCTGGCTGCCGCCGGTGCAGCGTTTGCCGCCTTGAACTGGCTGCCGTGCCGCTGGTTCGGCTCTGCCTTCGAGGGCGGGTGCGGGTATGGCGCCGTGGCGGCAAGCGGCGCGATTGCCACCACGGTCTTTCTTGCCGTGTTTGGCGCTGCGGTCGCGCTGTATCTCAGGCGCTCGCCGGCACAGGTGCGGCGGGACAGGGAGTTGCGCGATCAACCGTCACCGGAGCAGGCCCTGCTCACGCCCTGGCACGCGACGTTTGCACTCATGTTGCTGGCCAACTCGCTGCCGCTGTGGCTGATGTTTGCGGATATCGACGTGGCGTCGCCGTGGACGAGGGCATGGTGGTGGGCCGGGTCGGCGTCGCTGCTGGCCCACGCGGTCATGGTGTACCGGGTGGCCCGGCGGTATCTGCCGGCGCCGGGGCGGCTGGTCCTGGCTGCGGCCTGCGTCGTGGTGGGACCGCTCGGCGCCGTGGCGGTGTTCGTCTACCTGCGGTGGCGGATTACGCGCGGCCGGCCGGAGGCCACGGCCGCTTGACGGTATAATGGCGACCCCCTTACGCCAACAGCACTTGCCGCCATGACCATCGCCAGCTCGAACCCCGCCGCCATCGCCGCCGACACCGCTCCCGTGCCGGGCCGCCGCCTGTCGGTCGCTCCGATGATGGACTGGACCGACCGCCACTGCCGCGTGTTCCACCGTCACATCAGCCAGCACACCTGGTTGTACACGGAGATGGTCACCACCGGCGCGCTGGTCTATGGCGACGTGGAACGCCACCTGCGCTTCAACGACGAAGAACACCCGGTGGCGCTGCAGCTGGGCGGCAGCGATCCGGCCGACCTGGCCACCAGCGCCAGGCTGGGCGAAAAATGGGGCTATGACGAGATTAACCTCAACTGCGGTTGCCCGTCCGAGCGGGTGCAAAAAGGGGCGTTTGGCGCGTGCCTGATGGCCGAGCCGCAACTGGTGGCCGATTGCGTCAAGGCCATGCGCGATGCGGTCAGCATTGACGTGACCGTCAAGCACCGGATCGGCATCGATAAAAGCGAGAGTTACGACTTCGTGCGCGACTTCGTGGGTACCGTGGCCGACGCCGGCTGCTCCACGTTTATCGTTCACGCGCGCAACGCCATCCTGAAAGGGTTGTCGCCCAAGGAAAACCGCGAGATTCCGCCGCTCAAATACGATTTCGCGTACCGCCTCAAGCGCGATTTTCCGCAGTTCGAGATCATCATCAACGGCGGCATCAAGACCGAGGCGGAAATCGACGAACACCTGCAGCACGTCGACGGCGTGATGCTGGGCCGCGAGGCGTATCACAACCCGTTCGTGATGGCCAACTTCGACCAGCGTTACTACGGCGCCACCACCGAGCCGAAAACCCGCGCCGAAGTGCTGGAAGCGATGATCCCGTACATCGAGTCGCAGCTGGCCCAGTATGCCGTGCACGGCATCAAGATCAATTCGATCACGCGCCACATGCTGGGCTTGATGCAGGGGCTGCCGGGCGCCAAGCTGTTCCGCCAGACCTTGTCCGATTCCAAAAAACTGGCCACCGGCGACGCCAACCTGCTGCGCGAGGCGGCCGCCCGCCTGCTGTCGGCATAACCGGCACGATCTCTCCGCCTCGCCCCCGTATTTCCCCGCAGTATTTCTTCCTGCTTTTCAATTGATAGGCAAGCATAATTTCCAAGTGTTGGAATTTCCACTCAGAAATTATGTTTCCTTCACATCTAGTAGCTTTTCCCTTGCTCTGCGGAAAAAGTTACATCTATAATTGATTTCCGTACACATCTGTCCACCGTCTTTCGTGTGTGTATTGCGACGCAAAAACGACATCGCGACGCTGGTGGAGCGCCAAATTTTGCATTCGCAGTCATAGTTTGCTAATGTCATGTTTTATTGCTTAGCGACAATGTTCGGATCGGCAATGTCCCAGCAGCAGACGGGGCCATCCAAGGCAACTCTTATCAACCGTGTCACCTACGAAGAGACGAAATGAATTTAGCAAAAATGAAAGTTGGCATGCGCCTGGGCCTCGGATTCGCCCTGGTCCTGATCTTCCTGATTGCCGTGACCACGGTCGGGATCTTCCGCATGGCGCAGATCCAGGATCGCCTGGACCACGTCATCAGCGTCAACAACGTCGTCACCCGCCTGGTGACGGACATGCGTACCAACGTCGCCGACCGCATCAGCTCGCTGCGCATCCTGACCCTGCTGACCGAGCCGGGCGACATGGAGCCGGAACTGAACCGCGTCAAGGAACTGGCCGCCAAGTACGCCGATGCACAGAACAAGCTGAGCGCGCAATTTGCCAAGGAAGCGATTCCGGAAGAGAAAGCGCTGCTGGCCACCATCAAGGAACAGGAAGCGGTTGCCATGCCGGCGATTGCCAAGGCGACCGAGCTGTGGCTGGGTAACCAGGCCGAAGCCGCGACCCGCGTCCTGATCAAGGAAATCCGCCCTGCGCAGAAAAAATGGATTGCCGCCCTGGAACAATTGGGCAGCCTGGAAGATAAGCTGAACGCCGACATGCAAGTGGAAGCCGCTGCCGGCTTCGCCAGCGGTCGTACCTTCATGATCATCATGGGCCTGCTGGCCGTGGCGATTTCGGTGGCAGCTGCCGTGGTCATCACCCGTGGCTTGCTGAAACAGCTGGGCGCCGAGCCTGCCTACACGTCGGCGATTGCCAGCAGCATCGCCAATGGCGACCTGGCCGTAGCCATCAACACCAGCGCCACCGACAAGGACAGCCTGCTGTACGAAATGCGTGAAATGCGCGACAGCCTGGTGGACATCGTGGGCCAGGTACGTTCGGGTACCGAGACCATCGGCACCGCCACCCGTGAAATCGCCGCCGGTAATACCGACCTGTCGGCCCGTACCGAAATGCAGGCCAGCTCGCTGGAAAAAACCGCCACCGCCATGGAAGAGCTGACCTCGACCGTGAAACAGAATGCCGACAATGCCCGTGAAGCCAACCAGCTGGCCTCGGCCGCTTCGGATGTGGCCATCAAGGGCGGCAAGGTGGTGTCGGAAGTCGTGAACACCATGAGCTCGATCGATGCATCGGCCAAGAAGATCGTGGACATCATCGGCGTGATCGACGGCATCGCCTTCCAGACCAACATTCTGGCGCTGAACGCAGCTGTGGAAGCAGCCCGTGCCGGTGAACAGGGCCGTGGCTTTGCGGTGGTGGCGTCGGAAGTGCGCAACCTGGCCCAGCGCTCCGCTGGCGCCGCCAAAGAAATCAAGATGCTCATCGATGACTCGGTGGAAAAAGTGGGCGCCGGCACCAAGCTGGTCGGCCAGGCCGGTGTGACGATGGAAGAAGTCGTATCGTCGGTGCGCCGCGTAACCGACATCATGAGCGAGATCGCCAACGCCAGCCAGGAGCAAAGTGCCGGCATCGAACAGGTGAACCTGTCGATCATCGAGATGGACAGCATGACCCAGCAAAACGCTGCGCTGGTGGAAGAATCCGCCGCCGCAGCAAAGAGCTTGCAAGATCAGGCCGACGAGCTGTCCCGCGTCGTCAGCATCTTCAAGCTGGTGGAAGGCGAGGAGCGCACCCTGGCTCCGGTGTATGCGCCAGCCCCGAAAGCAGTTGTCGCAGCAGTCGTTCGTCCGATCACCGCCGCGCCGCGTGCTCCCGTGAAGAAACTGGCGTCGAAGCCAGCGCCTGCCCCGGCAGCCAAACCGAAGAAAGTCGTCAACGCGCCTAGCACCGCGAACGCTGACGAGTGGGAAGAGTTTTAAGAGTTGTCCGGCCCGCTGTCACGTGCTTGCGTGATGGTGCTGATCCCAAGGCGGGCCGGGATCTCCTTACCTTTAACGTTGTTAAGAATAATTGAGAGAAATCACATGACCAAGTTTTCGACCGTAATCGCCGCCTTCCTGCTGTCCGCCACCGCCACTGCCGCCATGGCTGCTGAAGTGCCTGCGTCGATCGACGCCAAGAACTGCAAGGCTGAACATCCAAAAGCCTCGCTGATGAACGAAGAGCAGGGCGACGTCAAGATGGCCTTCCTGGTGGGCACCGACGGCAACGTGGTCGATTCCAAAGTAGAAAAATCGAGCGGCTTCAAGAACCTGGACAAGGCCGCCATGAAAGCGCTGACCGCCTGCAAATTCAAGCCGGGCACCAAGGACGGCGCCGTTGCCCAGACCTGGACCAAGGTCGACTACAGCTGGAAACTGTAAGGAACGTCGAAAAACCTGCTGCGCGTTCCGCTATCGCCTCGCCGTTGCTCAGCGTACCGCCGTACGCTTGCGCTACTCAAGACGATAGCAGGCCGCTCGCGACGGTTTTTCTCGATCCTGAATACCTGAACTGAACTGAACCGCACATTTATCCAATAGGGGAAAAATCATGATGACGAATAAGCGTATGTTGGGTCTGGTTGCAGCACTGCTCGTATCGAGCGCTCCAGCCGTGTTTGCCGCAGAAGTGCCAGCCAGCTTCGATTCGAAAAACTGCAAGGCCGAGTATCCAAAAGCCTCGCTGATGAACGAAGAGCAGGGCACCGTGTCGATGTCGTTCCTGGTCAAGCCGGACGGCTCCGTGATCGACTCCAAGGTTGAAAAAACCAGCGGCTTCAAGAACCTCGACAAAGCCGCCATCAAGGCCCTGTCGGCCTGCAAATTCAAGCCGGGCACCAAGGACGGCGCACCGGCCGAAACCTGGACCAAGGTCGATTACGCCTGGAAGCTGGATTGATAGCGCTGCAGGAATGAAGAAGGGGCCGCTTGCGGCTCCTTTTTTTTTGCGCAGTTTATTTGCGTGTAACAAGCTGTAATGGTGCTGCGAACACGCTACACTTCCCGCTATAGTATGATCCTGGACAAGGAGAATTGGCGATGAAATCGATCTTAGCAGTAGTCGGCGTGATGGCGGCGCTGACGGGATGCGCGACCCAGCAACCTTATTACCCCACCACCCAGGTCGTCAGCGACCCGTATCAATGGCGTACGGTGTCCGTCACGCCATCGAACCGCGTGGCAGGTGAAGTGAGCGGGCCGGTGTACACGACGGAGGAACTGCCGCCGCAAAGTTCGCGCGTGGTCTATGCGCAGCAGCCGGCAACCACCACCTACATCACCCAGCCATCGACGGTGATCTACCAGCCGGCGCCCGTGTATTATCAGCCGGCGCCCGCATATTATTATCCGCCCGTATCGATCGGCCTGGACTTCGGCTTCGGTCGTTACTGGGGCGGCGGCCGCGGTCGCGGCTATGGCGGCGGTCACTTCGGTGGACGCGGCGGCTGGCACCGTTAAGCACTGCTCGCATGAAAAATCCCGCTCTGCCCAACGGCACAGCGGGATTTTTTATTATGGAAAAACGGGAAGTGGGAGGCTTAACGCGTCAGCGCTCAGCGCTCAGCGCAAAGCGTATACCGACGCGGAAGTATGTTTGAGCGCGCCTTCTTCGACCAATACGAAGGTCGAAGCGCAGGCCAGACTCAATGCTAAAGCGCCGTAAGCGAAGCGAACGTAGCGTGCCATGACAGACTCCCGGGTAGATGTAAGTGTGAATTCGATGAGTACAGAATAGTCCTCATTGCACTTCCGCGGGATCAGCCAAACGTCCGACAAGTTGTAGGACGGAAGCTTTAGTCTATCTTTTCGTAAACTTTTACCGCGTCTTCCACAAGGTGATCGGCGAGGCCGGTGCGGTGTCGAGCTTGTCGCACACTTGCAGCCATTGCGTCAGGCGGTCCGGTTGCTTGAGGTGGATGCCCATGCCGTCAATGATGCCCACTTGTTCCAGGTAGCGGGCGTCGATCTTGGCCTTGGACACTGTCGGCGCGGCCATGACCATGCGGTCATAGGCCTTGCGCGCCTTGTTCTCCCATTTGTGCAGGCCAGTTTCATCGAAGCGGTTCGCTTCGAAATACACGGTCAGCGAGCCGTCCGGATTGCCGAAGCCGACAATGCCCGAACCGCTGCGGATGCCCGCATTGGCGCCCGGATCGAACAGGGAAGAGGGAACGAACACGCCAGCGCGGCCGTCCGTGTCGGGACGTCCTACAGGCGTGTCTTTGCTGTAGGTGGATACTTCGGTGATGGATTTTTCTTCGGACATGATGGGGGAGAATGTGACGTCGCGTTCGTTAGGCGACACAGCCCCATTGTAGCCCCAATCTAGTTCTCTATGGAAATAGACTGACTGGAAATGTTGTATTCCTGAAGCGAAGCTACCAAGAAAAAAGCCCGGTTCGCGCATATGGCTGAACCGGGCTTTTAACATCATTCTGTGGGGTGGCTGATGGGGCTCGAACCCACGACA
>JBEVMD010000122.1:0-5460 GCA_040508835.1 Duganella sp.
CCACTACCCCCTCAAGATAGCGTGTCTACCAATTTCACCACGTCGGCATTCTAAGGCCGCTATTCTACTGCGTTTTTGCCGGCTTGTTAATGCCGTATTGCGAAAAAACAAGAAGAAAAACGATAAATCTTAATTACGCATTACATCGGCTTAATTTTTACCCGCCGCTGCACTGCTGACTGCTAAAACAATGAGCAACATCACAGTGTCGCCCATGGTTTTTAATTCCAGATCGCTATTATATTACTTTGGGATCGAGTTTGCAGGAGCCGGTGCAGGAGTTTGTGCTGCCGGTGCCGCAGGCGCGGCCGGGGTCACGGCGTTGGGGATGCCGGCCGAGCCGGTGGTGGCAGGTGCTGCAGGCACAGCCTTGTCCATCACGCCGCCGCTGACGGCGCCATTGGTGTGCTGGGTGGTGATGTACGACAGCGCCAGCGTGGCGCTGAAGAAGACCGCCGCCGCCACGCCCGTGGACTTGGACATGAAGTTCGACGAGCCCGTGGCGCCGAACAGACTGCCCGAGGCGCCGGAACCGAAGGCCGCGCCCATATCGGCGCCCTTACCGTGCTGCAGCAAGACGAGGCCGATGATGGCAAGGGCCGAGACGACTTGGATGATGACTACCAGGTTGAACATGCTGCTCATGATATTCCATTCAAAAATTAAATAATTTGTATCGTTTTATTTCTAGCCTGCTAACAGGCTTTTACTACTCTTATACAGCACTTCGACAACAATCTTGCGTATAAGTACTGTCACTTAGTGGTGCTCAATGGCGCACGGTGGTGCTCAGCGGTGCTCAGTGACACTTCGTGACACGCCGTGGCGCCAGTACTGCCGGGCGCCACGACCCTCCGGGTGCGGCTAGGCGTGGATGATGGCAAGGAAATCTGCCGCCTTCAACGCTGCGCCGCCGATCAGGCCGCCATCGATGTCCGCTTGCGCCATCAGTTCCCTGGCGTTCTCGGGCTTCATGCTGCCGCCGTACAGAATCTGTATCTTGGCCGCCACAACCTCATCCTTTTTGGCGACACAGCCACGCAGGAAATGGTGCGCTTCCTGCGCCATCTGCGGGGTGGCGGTCTTGCCGGTGCCGATGGCCCATACCGGCTCATAGGCCAGCACGACGTTGGCCAGCTGGTCGCCAGGAATGGCGTCCAGCGCCGCTTGCAGCTGGGCGCAGATCGCCGTCTCGGTATTGCCGGCTTCGCGCTCATCGAGCGTTTCGCCCACGCAGATCACCGGCGTCAAACCGGCAGCCAGCGCCACCACGGCTTTTTGCGCCACCAGCTGACTCGATTCGCCGTGGTACGCACGGCGCTCCGAGTGACCGACCAGCACGTAGCGGGAACCGAAGTCGACCAGCATCGAGGCCGCCACTTCGCCCGTGTAAGCGCCGCTGGCGTGGACCGACAGGTCCTGGCCGCCCCAGGCGACCGGGGTATTGCTCAGTTCGCTCTGGCACTGCGCCAGATACGGCGCCGGCACGCAGACCGCGCAGTCGGCGCGGTCGTTCGCATCCTTGAGACCGGCGACAATGCCGGACAACAAGGCTGCATTGACGGTGCGGCTGCCGTTCATTTTCCAATTGCCGATAACCAGTTTGCGTCGCATAGTAGCCTAAATTTTCAATAACTTATGATTTTACCGCGAGGGCGGAAGGCGGGTCAAACTTGCAAGGGTGAATTTGTTGTCTGGATTGCAATGACCAGCGGTGGTTCGCGTGCAAATTCAAATTCCCGCCTGCGCGGGCGTGACGACGCGCTGCCGGCAGCGCTACGTCAAGTGCCTTGCCGGCCGCAAATGCGTCATTCCCGCGCCGGCGGACGGTCCGCCACCGCGGCCTGCTTCCTCAAATCACCTGCAGCATGATTTTTCCGACGTGGGTGCTGCTTTCCATCAGCGCATGCGCTGCTGCCGCCTGCTCCAGCGGGAACACCGTGTGGATCACCGGCTTGATCTTGCGCTCGGCCATCAGCGGCCACACGCGCTTGACCAGTTGTTTGGCAATTGCGCCCTTGAACTCGGCCGAACGGGGACGCAGCGTCGAACCGGTCACCGTCAGGCGGCGGAACAGCAGCTGAGCCAGGTCCAGCTCGGCCTTGGCGCCGCCCAGCGTGGCAATCAGCGACAGGCGGCCGTCGTCGGCCAGGGCGCTGATTTCGCGTGGCACGTAGTCGCCGCCCACCATGTCCAGGATCACATCGACGCCGCGGCCGTTGGTCAGCGATTTCACGATCTCCACGAAATCTTCCGTCTTGTAATTGATGCCGCGTTCGGCGCCCAGCGTCTGGCAGGCCGCCACCTTGTCGGCGCTGCCGGCCGTGGCGAACACGCGGTGGCCCATGGCGCTGGCCAGCTGGATGGCCGCCACGCCGATGCCGGACGTGCCGCCCTGCACCAGCAAGGTTTCGCCGCCGACCAGATGGGCGCGGTCGAACACATTGCTCCACACGGTAAAATAATTTTCCGGGATCGAGGCCGCTTCCAGCAGGCTCCAGCCTTTGGGCACGGGCATGACCTGGGCGACCGGCGCCACGCAGTATTCCGCATAGCCGCCGCCCTGCACCAGCGCGCACACGTGGTCGCCGATGTCGAGCGTGGTGTAATCGAGGTCGCCGTCGACGATTTCGCCTGCCACTTCCAGGCCGGGCAGGTCCGACGCGCCGGGCGGCGGATTGTAGGCGCCCTTGCGCTGGAAGACGTCGGGACGGTTGATGCCGGCCGCATGCACCTTGATCAGAACTTCGCCGGTTTTAACGACAGGCATGGGACGCTCGCACAGCTTGAGCACGTCGGGGGAACCGGGATGGGTAATTTCAATCGCGCGCATGGTGGGCCTCTTGCTATTTAAAAGCAAAGATTGTACGCGAGACCATGGCGGGGCGCAGGCGGGCGCACGTTAGGAGGAGTAGCTGCCCTGCCCGACGGCACCGCATGAAAACCGGGGGCCTCGCGCGATGCCCGCCGCTTACCGCTCCCCCTGCCCCACCCCACCCGTCTGCGACTGCCGCGGCAATGGCGTGTTCGGTTTCCATGCGGCCGAGAGCGCCTGGCCTTCCGCCACCTGTTCCTGGCTCATGTGCTTGAGCACGGCGGCGCGCTGTTCCGTCGCATTGGCCGAGCCGCGCGCTGCCGCCAGGTTCCACAGCATGTAGGCGATGACGTTATCCTGCGGCACGCCACCCATGTGATAGCGGTACATCAGGCCCATGATCTGCAGCGCCTCGGCATGGCCCTGCTCGGCTGCCTTGCGGAACCAGCCCACGGCCTGCTTGTGGTCCTGGATCACGGCGTTGCCGGTGTAATACATGGCGCCTACCACGTACTGGGCATCGGCCTTGCCTTGCAGCGCGGCCTTGCGGTGCCACTGGAACGCCTGCTGGTAGTCCTGCGGCACGCCGCGTCCCATGTAGTACATCAGGCCCATCAGGTGCTGGGCGTCGGCGTTGCCGGCGCGGGCCAGTGGCGTGATCTCCTTGAGCGCCGTGCCGTAGTTCTTGTTGTTGTAGGCGGTAGCGCCTTCGGCGAAGCCAGCCATCGCCGCCTGTTGCAGGCCGAGCGCAAGACCGATCGCTAGTATG
Source organism: Duganella sp. (assembly GCA_040508835.1). GTDB lineage: Bacteria > Pseudomonadota > Gammaproteobacteria > Burkholderiales > Burkholderiaceae_D > Rugamonas. The sequence continues at coordinate 3,585 of JBEVMD010000122.1, forward strand.
AATTTTTTCATGTCGCGTAATAGTTTGAAGTGGTGGCGTGCCGCTTACTTCCAGGTGACCTTGCCCAGGCCGTCGACCTTGACGTCGCGGTTCAGGGGCTTGCCGTACACGGTGACGGAACCCAGCCCGCTCAGATTGAGCCTGGCGTTACCGGACGCGCTGGCGGTGGCGTTGCCCAGGCCGCTCAAGTCGAGGTCGATATCGGCCGCTTCGAACTGCTGCGCATTCAGGCTGCCCAGTCCGCCGAGGTTGGCCTTGAGCAGCTTGCTGCGGCCGCCCAGCGTGATGCCGCCGGCGCCGCCCAGTTCGAGCTCGGTCTTGTCGTTGTCGCTGATCCATAGATTCATCTTGCCGATGCCGCCCAGTTTGGCCCGTACCATCCTGTAGTCGACCACGGCTTTCAGGCTGCCGGCGCCGTCCATCACCAGTTCCAGGTCCTGCCCCGTAAAACCGCTGATGTCGGTGGAGCCCATGCCTTCCATCACCACCTGGCGCAGGTTGGGCAGCACCATTTCGGCGCGCGCGCCGGTGCCGGAATTGATCTTGATGGTGCTGCCGCCGTCCGTTTCCAGGTGCAGCGTGTCGCCCGTCTGCGACGAGGTCAGCTTGTCCATGTAGCGCTTGTTGCCGGTGATCTTCAGCGACGGCGTGGCGCCCTGGCGCAGCTTGACGTCGACCACGCCGTCGATCTTGACCCGCACCACGCGGGCGTCGATGGTGACAGTGCGCGTTTCGGTCGTGTCGTCAGCCGCAAACGTGCGGCCCAGCAGCGCCCACGATGCGGCAAACAGCAAACCGAACTGGAACAGCTTCTTCATGATCAAATCCTTGGATGGCGATACCAGGATCATAACGCGGCGCGCAAGACAAAAGCCCCCGAATTGCGACGAACTGCGCGATTCGGGGGCTGGGCGACCGGAAACAGGCTTGCGCGAACTACCGGCCTGTGGCCGGGCGGGCAAAGCAGCTCGATTTCCTCCGGCAACGTGCACTTGGCCTCGGGCAGGAAGCACGCGGCGCTAACAAATACACGACGGTGCAGGCAGTCCGGAACGAAAACATCACGTGGCAGCCGTCATCTCCGTGCAAGCACGTCTGGGCGGCGAGTTCATACCGTGGCTGGACGCAGCCGGTCGATGAATACTCACAGCGTCGCCAACGCTGCCCGCCGAACTTCGCCATTCATCGTCGCACAACGCAAATCCGTTATTCCCGCCCACGCGGGAATGACGGAGCGGGCGCTAACGACGAGGGTTCAACTGCTCCCGGGCTGCCGCACCAGGTCCAGCCACGCCCGGGCGGCAAAGGACAGGTGGCCGCCGCGCCGCCAGGCCAGCATCAGCTTCCAGTCCAGCGCCGGCTCGGCCAGCACGGCCACCGCGAACTGGCCGCGTGGCAGCGTGTCGCAGAACAGCTTGGGCAGGATGGCGATGCCCACGCCCAGCCGCACCAGCGACGCCACGAAATCCCACTGGCCGCTGCGGCCGCTGACCTTGGGCTTGAACCCCGCCCCGGCGCAGGCATCGGTCACGATCTCGTTGAGCGCGAACGATTCCCCGTAAAAGATGAACGGACTGTCGGCCAGCTCACGCAGCGCCACCGACTTGCGTCCGCGCCAGCGCGACTCGGCCGGCGCCAGCAGGCACAAGGGCGAGCGCACCAGCGGGAACGAATCGAACTCCTGCCAGATATGGGCGTTGCCCGCGTAGTCGAGCAGCGATCCCATTTCCAGCGTGCCGCTGCGCAGGTCCGATTCGATCGACTGCGTGCCGCCTTCGAACAGTTTGAGTTCAATGTCCGGATGCCGGCGGTGGTACGCCGCCAGCAGCGGCGCCAGGGGCTGGTGCGCCTGTTGCGTGACGCCCAGGCGCAGCTG
>JBEVMD010000142.1:0-14720 GCA_040508835.1 Duganella sp.
ATCCCGGTGTGTAAGGCGGCCACACCTGCCGTCAGATGGTAATATTTGACGCTTTCCAGACCCGCCGTTTCCATCATCGTCTTCAGCGTTTCCTGATCGGGATGCATGCGGATCGATTCGGCCAGGTAGCGGTAGCTTTCGGCGTCGCCGGCGATCTTCTGGCCCATCCACGGCAGCACCTTGAACGAATACAGGTCGTACGGCTTTTGCAGCGGCTCGATCACTTTCGAAAATTCCAGCACCAGCAGCTTGCCGCCCGGTTTCAGGACGCGGCGCATTTCCGCCAGCGCCTGGTCCTTGTGCGTCATGTTGCGCAGGCCGAAGGCCACGCTCACGCGGTCGAAATAATTGTCCGGGAATGGCAGCTTCTCGGCATCGCACAACAAGGTGGGGGTCAGCAGGCCGCGATTCAAGAGGCGGTCGCGGCCCACGCGCAACATCGACTCGTTGATGTCGGTGAGCCAGACTTCGCCGGTCGGGCCCGCCTGCTTGGCAAACGCCTTGGCCAGGTCGCCCGTGCCGCCGGCGATGTCGAGGCACTTGAAGCCGGGCCGCACGCCCGCGTTGGCGATCGTAAAAATCTTCCAGATCCGGTGCAGGCCACCCGACATGACGTCGTTCATGATGTCGTACTTGGCGGCGACAGAATGGAAAACCTTGGCGACTTCGCGGACTTTGTCGTCTTCCGCGACGGTTTTATAACCGAAGTGTGTAGTATTTGTCATGGTGGCAGGCCTGTTAATTTGCCTGCATTATACAAGCGCACAGGCGGAATTGACCGTCCTCTGCGCCATGTTGCTTATGATTAAGTCGATATTAAGCTGTCATGCCAGCTGCCATGTTCGCTCACTGCGCCGGCAAATGCCGCCACGCCAACCCCAGCGCCGCCCGCTTGGGGAAACCTTTCCACACACCGGGATCGGGTTTGATGGTGCCGTCGGCCGCCAGCGGCGGCAGGTCCAGGTAAGCCTGCAGCGGCTGCTGTTTGAGCGCGATGCCCAGGAACGCCGTCACAAAATGCTGGTTGATATTGTTCAGGCGGCGGCTGTCCCATACCGGTTCCGCGTACGACTGGAAGTCTTCCGGACTGGCCCACATGGCCGGCGACGGCGGATTCGGTGCGCTGTTGTGGCGTCCGCCCACGTAGGTGAGCAGGTAGCGGTCGGCGTTGACCGCGCCCTCGAACAGGCGCAGCACGCCGTCCTGGTAGCCGGCCACGTCGTCCTGGTCGCCGCTGATGAAGAGCACCGGCGTGCGCACGCCGGCCAGGCCGTCCGCGTCCCACACCTTGTGCGCCCCGCCCCACGGTGCGAACGCCACCACGGCCTTGATGCGCGGATCGCGTTGCTGGCCATACTGCGCATTGCCTTGCTGGTTGACGGCCAGCTTGCCGACCGGGACAAACGCTGCCGCCGCTGCGCTCACGCCTGCGCCCACCGTGTTGAGCGCGCCGTAGCCGCCCATCGAGTAGCCGATCAAGGCGGTGCGGTTCACGTCCACCAGCCCGGCCAGGAAGTGGCCGCTGCCCGGTCTGGCCCACGCGGCCACCGTTTCCAGCACGAACAGGTCGTCCAGGCGGCGGTTGAGCAGTGTGCTGGCGAAACCCGCCTTGTCGGCGCGCGTCGATTCCGGGTGGTCGATGGCCACCACCACGTAGCCCTTGGACGCCAGGTTCTCGGTGAGATAGCTCATTTGCAGGCGCGAGCCGGGGTAGCCATGCGAGACGATCACCAGCGGATAGCGGGCATCCTGCGACCCTGCGGCGGCAACTGGTGCGGCATCACGCACGAGAGCGAGCGCAGGCGCGAGGGGCGCGGCGTTCCTCGCTGCGCGGCCGTTGAACTGGAATGGCGTGTTGGGCCGCCTGGGGTCATTCGGGCCGGATCCTAGAACATCGGTATAAACGGTATGTTCGGTTTGACCGGCCGCCAGCGCCGCCGGATACCACACTTCCAGCGTCAGCTGGCGGGTATAGCGCGGGTTGGGCGTTTGCTCGGTCACGTGCAGCACGTCGAGTTGGTCCGCGTGGTCGGCCACCAGCGTGCGCACGCCCACCTGGGCCGGTCCGCGTGCGGCCAGTTCGGGCGCGTCGGGGCGCAAGTCGCCAAAGTACTCCTGCGCGCCCGCTGCTGCTGTTGCCAGCAGCGTTGCCGCCATCGCCACCCATATCCACGCCCTGCCCGCTGCTTTCATCGAAACTCCTGTAATCCCAAATGGTCGCGCAAGGTGGTGCCCGTGTACGCGGTGCGGAACAAGCCGCGCCGCTGCAACTCTGGCACCACCAGCGCCAGAAAATCGTCCAGCCCGGCCGGCAGCGACGGCGCCATGAAGTTAAAGCCGTCTGCCGCCTCCTGCTCGAACCAGGCCTGGATCTGGTCCGCCACCGTTGCGGCGGTGCCGATCACGGTAAAGTGTCCGCGCCCGCCCGCGATGCGTTCGTACAGCTGGCGAATGGTCAGGTTCTCGCCCTGCGCCAGGTTAGTCAGCAACTGCTGGCGGCTGCGCTGGCCGTCCTGGGTTTCCGGCAGCACGGGCAGCGGCCCGTCCAGCGGATAGCCGGACAAGTCGAAATTGCCGATCATGCGGCCCAGCAGCGCCAGCCCGGCTTTCGGTTCGATCAGCGCCTGCAGCGCGCCGAATTTGTCGTCCGCCTCCTGCTGCGAGCGGCCCACCACGGCAAACAGGCCGGGCATGATCTTGAGCGCGTCCGGATGACGGCCCTGGTCCGCCACGCGGCGCTTGATGTCGCGGTAAAAATCCTGCGCTGTCGCCAGCGTGGGCTGCGCCGTGAACACCACGTCGGCGGTGGCTGCCGCCAGGTCGCGCCCCGCTTCCGAGCCGCCGGCCTGCACTACCACCGGGCGGCCCTGCGGGCTGCGGGTGACGTTGAGCGGCCCGGCCACGGCGAAATGGTCGCCGCGATGAGCGAGCCTGCGGATTTTGGACGGATCGGCCAGCATGCCGCCCGCCTTGTCGTTCACCAGCGCCCCATCCTGCCAACTATCCCACAATCCTGTGACAACCTGATGAAATTCGCGGGCCCGTTCATAGCGCTGGGCGTGGCCCACGTGCTGGTCGCGGCCAAAGTTGGCCGCTTCGGCCGCGTTGTCGGACGTGACCAGGTTCCATCCCGCCCTGCCCTCGGAGATCTGGTCGAGCGACGCGAACTGGCGCGCCACCGTGTACGGCTCGTTGTACGTGGTGGTGGCGGTGCCGATCAAGCCGATGCGCTCGGTCGATGCGGCCAGCGCGGACAACAGCGTCAGGGGTTCGAGCGACGGGACGTTTCCCGTCAGCGCCACGCTGTCGGCAAAGAACACGGCGTCGAGACACGCTGCTTCCGCATTGCGCACCTGCTGGCGGAATACCTTGAACGGATTGCTCTCGAGGTCCGTCTGCGGGTGGCGCCAGGCAGCCACGTGGTGGCCGTGCCGCATCATGAAGGCGGCCAGCTTCAGTTCACGCCGCGGTTGATCGCTCATCTCAGAACTCCTTGCGCGCGGTGATGCCGACATACCGTTCGTCGTCGCGCGGCACGGCGCGCGTCACGTAACCGGTGGCCGTCACCAGGTTGGTGGCGTACGATTTATTCGCCAGGTTTTTACCGACCAGCGCAATGCGCCAGCCACGGACTGGCGACGACAGCGCAATGCTGGCGTTGACGATGCCGTACCCGCCCTGGACCGCGTCCGGCGACTGGAACAGGTCGAACTGGGTTTTCGACTGGTACGCGTAATCGAGCGCGAAGTCGGCAATCAGGCCGTTCTGCAATGGCAGCGCATAGTTCGCGCGCGTAAAGGCTTTCCACTTGGGCGAGAACGGCAAGGGCTGGCCATTGAGGTTGCACGAGGCGGTGGCCGCTGCCGGGCAATTGAAGCTGTCGATTGTGGCGTCGGTGTAGGCCAGCGCGCCGGACAAGGTCAGTTCGCGCGTGGGGCGGGCGTTGACGTCGAGTTCCACGCCACGGGTGGACACCTCGCCGGCGTTGATCAGGCGCGTGATCACGGTACCGCCCACGGTGTCGTAGAAATTGGCCTGGTAGTTGTCGTAACGGGTGTGGAAGACGGCCAGGTTGGCGGTGAGCTTGCGGGCGAACGCGCTCGCTTTCAGCCCCAGCTCGAACGAATCGGACGTCTCGGGCTTGAGCGCCAGCGTGTCGCGCGCCAGCATGTTGAAGAACACGTTGTAGGCCGGGCCCTTGTAGCCGCGCGAGTACGTGGCGTAGGTATTGACGGTGTTCGACAGATCGACTTGCAGGCCCAGTCGTCCCGAGTAGCCGTCCTCGCTGGTGGAACCGGCATTCTGCACGCCCGGCTGCACGCCGGGGAAGGCGGCAGTCGACGTCGATGTGCGCACATGGTCGTACGACAGTTCGTCGCGGGTCCAGCGGGCGCCGGCAATGGCGCGCCAGTTGCGCGAAAAATTCAGGGTGCTTTCACCGAACAGCGAGTAGCTGTCGTTCTTGACGCCGTAGTCGGCGCGGCCGGCATTGAACACATTGGTCGTAACCAGGCGCTGGTACGTCTCGCGGTCCTTGCCGTGCAGGTAAAAGGCGCCCACCACGTAGTCGGCGAATTGGTCCCTGGGGGAAGCGATGCGCAGCTCCTGCGACACCTGGCGGAAGTCCACCGTGCCGATGTCGCGCGTGGCGGGATAGGCGGCCGTGATGCGCGCCACTTCCGCCGCATTGCCGATGGCCGAGGTGCTGGTGTACTGGGTGTTGTCCCAGTCGCGCACGGCCGTGATCGACGTCAGCGTATGGCCGCCCAGGCGCCAGTCCACCTGCGCGGACAGGCCACGGTTGGTATCGCGGATGTCGCTCGGGATGTCGGTGTTGACCTGGCGGTTGTCCGGGCTGGCCACCACCGGTGCGATACCGGCCGCAAACGGCGCGCTGGCGGCAGGGGTGCCGGTCAGCTTGTACGGCGTGAAGCTGGGCGACGCGTTCGAGCGCAGGTAGTCGGCGATCAGCGTGATGTCGACGTCGCGGTCGGGCGTGATGTCGACGCGGGCGCGCGCGCCCTTGCGGTCGTAGCCATTGACTTTATCGCCGCCGGCATGGACGTTGTCCACGTTGCCGTCGTAGTCGGCGTACAGCGCGGTGAGCGAGGCGCGCACCACGCCCGGTGCGATGGCGCCCGACACGCCGGCGCGCACGCGCTGCTCGTTACCCTCGTACCACGACGCATCCACGTAGCCGCTGGGCTGCTCGCCCGGCTTGCGGCCCACCACGTTGATCACGCCCGACGAGGCGTTCTTGCCAAACAGCGTGCCTTGCGGGCCGCGCAGGATTTCGATGCGGTCGATGTCGAGCAGGTCCAGCGTGGCCTGGCCGGGGCGCGCATACACCACGCCATCGACCACGGTGGACACGGTGGGTTCCACGCCGGGCGACGTGGAAATGGTACCGATACCGCGCACGAAGATCGTGGAATCCTTGTTGCCGCCCTGCTGGCGGAAGGTGGCGCTCGGCACTTCCTGGAGGATGGTGTCGATGCTGTTGCGGTTGGCCTGCGCCAGCTGCTCGCCGTCGATCACGGAAACGGCCACCGGCACCGATTGCAGCGACGCGCTGCGGCGCGTGGCGCTGACCGTCACCGCCGGAATGGCGGCAGTATCGGCAACGGCGGCAGCGCGGTCGGCAATCGGCGCGGCGTCGTCCGCGCCGGCGGCCCAGGCACTACCGACCAGCAAAGCGCCCGTGGCCAACACGCCGATGTTTTTAGTCTTGTTCTTCATTGCTGATTCCTTGATTGAGAGGCCTGTGCCATATGCAGAAAACCATTTTCGATCGGTGAAGAACCAACTTAGCGCGCCAGCTGCCGTTTGCTACACTTTGGCTGCACTTCGATGGTACCGATACCCTTTTTTTAGTGTCGTGGCCCGCAGTTTTGAAGTCAAAGAATTAAAAACATCATCGATATGTCTTTTTGGAATATGACGTTATGACCGACGAACCATCCCCTGTCCCGAGAAAACGCCGCGGTTCCGGGCGCGCCACCATCCACGACGTGGCGAAGCTGGCGGAGGTGGGCTCGATCACGGCGTCGCGCTACTTCAGCGAGCCGTCGCGCGTGGGCGCCAGGCTCAGTGCGCGCATTGCCGCCGCCGTCAAGCAGCTCGGCTATGTGCCCAACCTGGTGGCCGGCGGCCTGGCCTCGTCGCACGGGCGCATGGTCGGCATGGTGATTCCGAATATCTCGGGACCGATCTTTGCCAGCACCATCCAGAGCTTCAGCGACACGTTGACGCGCCACGGCTACCAGCTGCTGCTGGCGTCGAGCTACTTCTCGGCCAAACAGGAAGAAAGCGCAGTGCGCACCTTTTTGGGCTGGAAGCCGGCGGCGCTGGTGGTGACGGGCCGTTTTCACAACCGCGCCACCGAAAAGCTGCTGGCCACGGCCGGCGTGCCCGTCGTGGAAACCTGGGACTACCAGCCGCGCCGCAAGCCGATCCAGGTCGGCTACTCGAACCACGCGGTGGGCGAACAGGCCGCGCGCTACCTGTACGCCAAGGGCTATCGCCGCATCGCCTTCGTGCAAAACAGCCTGGCCGGCGATTTGAGCGCCGTCGATCGCAGCGACGGCTACGCGGCAGTGATGCGCGAGCATGGACTCGATCCCGTGATCTACGTGCCCACGGCGGAGGCGCCGTTCGACGCCGGCAAGCAGGCCATCGAAGCGCTGGCGCTGGCGCCCGCAAAAAAAGTCAAACCGGTGCAAGCGATCATTTTCGCCAACGACAACCTGGCGGCCGGCGCCCTGCTGGCCGGCCAGCGCGCGGGGCTGAAGATCCCGCAGCAGTGCGCGCTCGTGGGCTTTGGCGACTACGCGTTTTCGCCACTGCTGCTGCCCAGCCTGACCACCATCCGCCCGCCCGGGCGCGAAATCGGCGAGGTCGCCGCGCTGCGCATCCTGGAACAACTGGGCGTGCTGCCCGCATCGACGGCCGATTCGCGTCTGAACCTGCTGGCCTGTGAATTGATAGAGCGCGAAAGCGCGTGAGGATAAAATGAAGAAGTTCATCGCTGCAGTGCTAGCCCTGCCCCTGATCGTCGCCAGCGCCCAGCGTGCGCACAGCGCGGAAATCAGGATCGGTTTTCAAAAGGGCAGCGGCCTGCTCAGCATGATCAAGGCCCAGGGCACGCTGGAAAAAGCGCTGGCCGGCCAGCAGATCAGATGGATCGAATTCCCGGCCGGCCCGCAGATGCTCGAGGCGCTCAACGCGGGCAGCATCGATTTCGGCAGCACCGGCGCGCCGCCGCCCGTGTTTGCGCAGGCCGGCGGCGTGGACCTGCTGTACGTGGGGGCCGAGCCGGCACCCGTCAACAGCGAGGCGATCTTCGTGTCCAAGGACTCCCCGCTGCGCACTGTCGCGCAACTCAAGGGCAAGCGGGTGGCATTTCAAAAGGGGTCGGGCTCGCACTTCCTGCTGGCGTGCGCGCTGCGCAAGGCGGGGCTGACGATGCGCGACATCGTGCCCGTGTACCTGTCGCCGTCCGATGCGCGCGCGGCCTTCGTTTCCGGCAGCATCGATGCGTGGGCGGTATGGGATCCGTATTTCGCGTCCGCGCAAAAGTCCTACCAGGTGCGGGTGCTGGCCGACTACACGGGCCTGCCGCTGGCCAACGGCTTTTACCTGGCGTCGCGCCGCTTCACGCAGCAGTTGCCGCAACTGGTGAACGGCTTGCTGGCGCAGGTGGCGGCGTCCGGTCGCTGGGCCAATGCCCATCCGAAGGAAACCGGTGCCAGCCTGGCGCAGCAGACCGGGCTGCCCGCCGACCTCGTGGCCACGTGGCTGGCCCGCGCGCACTTTGGCGCCACGCCGGTCACGCCCGAGATCGTGGCCAACCAGCAGCGCGTGGCCGACCTGTTCTACGAGCAAAAGCTGATCCCCAAGCCGGTCAACATCGCCAGCCGCGTGTGGACCTGGCAACCGCGGCCTGGCGTGCGGCCCGATTGATGTAGCCGAAAGCGACTGCTGAGTTCGGTGCTACGCTGATCCATGCCGCCGACTGCGCGGCATGCCAGCGCGAGGTCGACTCCATGCACCAGAACGTCTACATCGACACGTCAGTGATCCGCTACCTGACCGCTCCGCCGAGCCGCGACCCGGTCATTCGCGGTTGCCAGGAACTCACCCGACAGTGGTGGGAGAAACGCTGCGTGCGCGAGATGACTTACATCTCCGATGCCGTCCTGGACGAAATCAAGGCGGGCGACCCGGTCCTGTTCGATGCGCGCATGCACATTGCCGACAAGCTGGTCTACTTCCGACCCGATCCAGAGGTGGACATCTTCGCTGAACTTTTGATATTGGGTGGCGGTCTTAACGCCAAAGCCAGAATTCCAGCGCAACATATCGCCAGCGCGGCGTTCCAGCAAGTCCAGGTCCTGTTGTCGTGGAACTGTGTCGACATCGCCAATGCTCATAACTGTGCGGTACTCCGCCAGCTGATGATGTTGAAAGATCTCGTACTGCCGGAGTTGGTCACACCGTTCGCGCTGATGGAGAACAGTTATGAAGATCTACAATATTGAAATGCCGCCCGACCTGACCTTCCCCGAACTCGATAACGAGACCAAGGCTGAAATCGATGCCTTGCACGCGGTCATGCTGCGTGATAAGGCGGAAGCCGCCGCACTGGTCGAACGCCATCGTGCCGAAGGTTACAACATTCCTTCCAACGAAGAAATCATCGGCCGCATGCGGCGCGATAACCGCCCCATGCGCCCGCCCACGATCAATGTTGCCGCGCTGCGCGCGCTGCCCCCGCGCATGCGCGCGATCTTTGCCTATCTATACCGCAACGACATCACGTATTAGCTTTTGCAACCGCAGCTGCCGCTGCCGCACCCGCCGCCGCTCTGTTTGGCGACGGTCTTGCCGCTGGACGGCCCCGTCAGCGAGATTCCGCTCTCGCGGCCGCTGTCGCCGTCGAAGCCGGACGCGTGCAAACGGTCCATATACGTGGCCCACAACGCGTCCTTCTCGCTGCCGAGCTTATACAAGTAGTCCCAGGTGAAGATGCCCGTGTTGTGGCCGTCCGAAAACGTGGGCTGCACCGCGTAATTACCCACCGGCTCCACGCCAGCGATGCCCACGTCGCGCTTGCCGGTCTGCAGCGTTTCCTGGCCTGGGCCGTGGCCCATCACCTCGGCCGATGGCGAGTACACGCGCAGCAGTTCGAACGGGATGGAAAACGCGGCGCCGTCGTCAAACGCAATATCGAGCACTTTCGACATATTGTGCACGGTCAGTTCGGTAGGATTCTTGGTCATGATGGGTCTTTCAATTGTTCGATGATGGCCTGGTGCAGTGCCGGCAACAGCGCGCGGCGGGCGGCCAGCACGGCGGGCGCGGACGCGCGCTGCGCTGCGGCCCAGGTAGGATGGGGAAAATGCGCATCGTCGCGGTAGCGCGGTATCACGTGCCAGTGCACGTGCGGCGTCATGTTGCCGAAGCTGGCCAGGTTGATTTTTTCCGGCGCCAGCACGGCGCGCTGCGCCGCTTCCACGGCCCAGACGACTTCCATGACGCGGGTGCGCTCGGCCGGCAGCAGGTCGGTCATTTCCCTGACGTGATCGTTCCACACCACGCGGGTAAAACCCGGATATTCGGGTTCGTCCACGGCCACCACCGACAGCTGTGCGTCACGCCAGATCACGGCGTCGCCCGGCGCTGCCAGCAGCCGGCACAGGTCGCAAGCGTTGCTGGCCGCACTCATACCAGCACCCGCTCGATGCCGCCGTCATTGGCGCGCTTGACGTAGTCGGCCATCCAGTTCTCGCCCAGCAGGTGCTTGGCGATCTCGACCACGATGTAGTCGGCCGTGGTGCCCGCATCCTCGCCGTAGCGCGACACGCCGCCCAGGCAGGCCGGGCAGCTGGTGAGGATTTTCACTTCGCCGTCGAAACCGTCGGCGCGCAGCTTGTCGGCGCCCTTGACCACTTCTTCTTCCTTGCGGAAGCGTACCTGCGTGGACACGTCGGGACGGGCAATCATCAGGGTGCCCGAGTCGCCGCAGCAGCGGTCGTTCTTTTCGATCTTGACGTTATCGTGCGTGGCGATCAGGCTGTTGACGGTCTTGGTCGCTTCCTGCAGCTTCATCGGCGTATGGCACGGCTCGTGGTACATATAGCGGGTGCCGGTCACGCCTTCGAGCCGGACCTGTTTCTCCAGCAAATATTCATGGATGTCCATGATGCGGCAGCCGGGGAATATCTTGTCGAACTCGTAGGTGGCCAGCTGGTCGTAGCAGGTGCCGCACGACACCAGGACCGTCTTGATGTCGAGATAGTTGAGCGTGTTGGCCATGCGGTGGAACAGCACGCGGTTATCGGTCATCATCTTCTCGGCCTTGTCGAACTCGCCGGCGCCGCGCTGCGGATAACCGCAGCACAGGTAGCCCGGCGGCAAGACCGTCTGCACGCCCACTTCCCACAACATGGCCTGCGTGGCCAGGCCCACCTGCGAGAACAGGCGCTCCGAGCCGCAGCCAGGGAAGTAGAACACGGCTTCCGTATCGGCCGTGGTGCTCTTCGGATTGCGGATGATGGGCACCATCTTGTTGTCTTCGATGTCGAGCAGCGCGCGCGCCGTCTTCTTCGGCAACCCGCCCGGCATTTTCTTGTTGATGAAGTGAATCACCTGCTCGCGCACGGGCGGCTTGCCCGTGGTCGGCGGCGGCGCCTTGGTCTGCTTCTTGGCGAATTTCTTGAGCAAGTCGTTGCCCAGGCGCTGGGCCTTGTAGCCGATGCCCACCATTGCCGCGCGGGTGGCGTTGATGGTGGCCGGATCGGTGGCATTCAAGAAGAACATCGCTGCCGATTTACCGGGATTAAAACTTTTCTTGTCCATCTTGCGCAGCAGGTTGCGCATATTCATCGACACGTCGCCGAAGTCGATGTTGACCGGACAGGGCGTGACGCACTTGTGACAAACGGTACAGTGGTCGGCCACGTCTTCGAACTCTTCCCAGTGCTTGATCGACACGCCACGGCGCGTCTGCTCTTCGTACAGGAATGCTTCGATCAGCGACGACGTCGCCAGGATCTTGTCGCGCGGCGAATACAGCATGTTGGCGCGCGGCACGTGGGTCGAGCATACGGGCTTGCACTTGCCGCAGCGCAGGCAGTCCTTGATGCTGTTGGCAATTTCGCCGATATCGCTTTGCTGCATGATCAGCGATTCGTGGCCCATCAGGCCGAACGACGGCGTGTAAGCGTTGGACAAGTCCGCTTCCATGCCGGGCAGGTTCAGCAGCTTGCCCTTGTTGAAGCGGCCTTCCGGATCGACGCGCAGCTTGTAGTCGCGGAACGGGCCGATTTCCTCTTCGTTCAGGAACTCGAGCTTGGTGATGCCGATGCCGTGCTCGCCCGAGATCACGCCGTTGAGCGAACGGGCCAGCTGCATGATGCGCGCGACGGCCTGGTGCGCCAGTTGCAGCATCTCGTAGTGGTCGGAGTTGACCGGCAAGTTGGTGTGGACATTGCCGTCGCCCGCATGCATGTGCAGCGCCACGAATACGCGCCCGCGCAGCACGCGTTTATGGACGGCCGTCGCCTCGTCGAGGATCAGTTTATAGGCGGCGCCGTTGAAGATCTGGCGCAGCTGGGCGCGGATTTCCTGCTTCCACGTCACGCGGATGGTGCGGTCCTGCACCACGTCGAACAGCGTGGCGTCGGGCTGGGTTTTCAGGCGTTCGTCGAACACCACCTGCATGCGGTCCATGCCCAGCCCGGCCAGCTCGCCGGTGACGGCCGCCAGCGGTTTGTCGAGCTCGGCCAGCAGGAAGGTCCAGCGCGCATGCACCTGGGCCAGCAGCGCCTGCGCCTGCTGCGGACGGTCGCCCAGCATTTCGGCGTCGCCCACGGTGTCGTCGTCCACGTCGTCGTTCTTGCTCACCGGCAGATTGCCAGCGGCAAAAAACGCCTGCAGTTCATCGACCAGCTGCAACTTGTTCTTGATCGACAGCTCGACGTTGATGCGCTCGATGCCGTCCGTGTACTCGCCCATGCGGTTCAGCGGGATCACCACGTCTTCGTTGATCTTGAAGGCATTGGTGTGGCGGGCAATGGCGGCCGTGCGGGCGCGGTCGAGCCAGAATTTCTTGCGCGCCTCGGGGCTGACGGCCACAAATCCTTCACCCACGCGGGTATTGGCAATGCGGACCACTTCGGAGGCGGCCAGCGCCACCGCGTTTTCGTCGTCGCCCACGATGTCGCCGAACAGCGCCATCTTGGGCAGCACGCCGCGCTTGGACTTGGTGGCGTAGCCGACCGCGCGCAGGTAGCGCTCGTCCAGGTGCTCCAGGCCGGCCAGGCGCAGAGTGGAAAATTGCTCGCCCTTGGCAGGCAGGCCGTCCAGGTAATCCTTGATTTCCACGATCGACGGAATCGCATCGCGGGCCTGGCCGAAGAACTCGAGGCACACGGTGCGCGCGAACTTCGGCATCTTGTGCAGGATCCAGCGGCCGGACGTGATCAGGCCGTCGGTGCCCTCTTTCTGGATGCCCGGCAAGCCGGCCAGGAATTTGTCGGTCACGTCCTTGCCCAGGCCTTCCTTGCGGAAGGTGCGGCCGGCGATTTCCAGGATCTCGGTCTTGAACGGCGCGCCTTTGGCCTCGCCGCGTGCGGTCGGGTGGGTCCACTCGAGCTTGAAACGGGCCAGCGGCGTATCGTGGATCTTCGACAGGTTGTGGTCGAGCCGCGTGACGTCGAGCCAGTCGCCGTTCGGGTCAACCATGCGCCACGAGGCCAGGTTGTCGAGCGCCGTGCCCCACAGTACGGCCTTCTTGCCGCCAGCGTTCATGGCGATATTGCCGCCGATGCACGAAGCGTGCGCCGAGGTGGGATCGACCGCAAACACGAAGCCCGCTTTCTCGGCCGCTTCCGACACTTTATTGGTGATCACGCCGGCGCCCGTGTAGATGGTCGCGTATTCCTTGTCCAGGCCCGGCAGCACCTTCATTTCCACCGCGCCCATGTTGAGCAATTTTTCCGTGTTGATCACGGCCGACATGGGCGTCAGGGGAATCGCGCCGCCCGTGTAGCCGGTGCCGCCGCCGCGCGGGATGATGGTCAGTCCCAGCTCGATACAGCCTTTGACCAGGCCGGCCATTTCCTCTTCGGTGTCGGGCGTGAGCACGACAAACGGGTACTCGACGCGCCAGTCGGTGGCATCGGTCACGTGCGCCACGCGCTTCATGCCGTCGAAACAGATATTGTGCTTTTCCGTGTAGCGGCCCAGCACCTTGTTGGTGCGTTTGCGCAGGTCGTAGACCTGCTTGAATTCCTCGCCGAAGTCGGACACGGCCTTGCCGGCCGCGCGCAGCAGCTTGACCACGTTGGCGCTGCGCTGGCGCGAGGCCTCGTCGTCGCCGCCCTCGTCCACCGTCAGGCGCCGCTTGTCCACCTCGGCCAGGCGGTGATGCAGCGCGGTGATCAGTTCCTGGCGCCGCTTGGGGTTGTCCAGCATATCGTCCTGCAGGTACGGATTGCGGCGCACCGCCCAGATGTCGCCCAGCACTTCGTACAGCATGCGAGCCGAGCGGCCGGTCTGGCGCGCGCCGCGCAACGCATCCAGCAGCGACCACGACTCCTCCCCCAGCAGCCGGATGACAATCTCGCGATCGGAAAACGACGTGTAGTTGTATGGGATTTCCCGCAGGCGGGTGGCCTCCGGTCCGTGGGGCGTTTCCGCCAGCAAAGCTTGGATTTGTGCAGGGGCATTCATATTGCGATTGGACTTGTCAGCTGAACCCGGGAGGGCCATTTTAGCGTATTGCGGCGCACCACGCGGGAACAGCCCTCGGCGCCGAAAGGCTATCGCTTGGCAATGAAACCACGGTTTCTACGTAAAAACCGCGATTGATGGGCAATTAAATTCAACTTTGCAATTTATACGGAATTTAATTCAGATTCCAGCCATTACTGCAATACGATCGGATGCACCAAATTAGCCCAGCCACTGTCCGATCCGGTGCCATACGCCGTCCGGCACATACAACAGCAGCGTGGTCATGGTCAGATACCGCAGCAGCTTGCCCACCGCCATGTAAGCCAGGCTGGGCCAGAAAGGCAGCTTGAGCCAGCCGCCCAGCGTGCACAGCGGATCGCCGATGCCGGGCAGCCAGGCCAGCAGCATGGTCTTGGCGCCGTAGCGCTCGAGCCAGTGGAACCAGCGGCTTTTGCGCTCCTTGGCGAAGGTCTGCTTGGCCTGGTAACCCATCCAGTAATCGACGGCGCCGCCCAGCGTGTTGCCGACGGTGGCCACGCCGATCGCGCTCCAGAACAGGTTGGGATTGGCCTTGATGACTGCAAACCCGGCTGGGTCCGAGCCCAGCGGCAGCAGCGTGGCCGAGATAAAACTGATGATGAATACCGACGTCAGCCCCACTTCCGGCGCTGCCAGCACGTGCAGCACCCATGCGATTGCAGATTCGATCATCGGTTTCTTTGAGGTCGGGGAAAGGTGTCCATTATAATGACCCGCACACCGCACGATTGAACAGCCCGATCCCTGCCCACCAGCGGCGATCCGCGCCACAGCTTCCCGGGTACCCGCCGGATAGTTAGCATCGAACACAGAACTTCGGGACCGGTGCCGAAAACCGTTGACGCCCGTCCTACCGCCTTGGCGGTCCGCCGAGGCGGTAGGACGGATTGGCTGCCAGCGGTGACACCACCGCCCTTGAGCTCTCTCCTCTGGAATCACTT
>JBEVMD010000143.1:0-6731 GCA_040508835.1 Duganella sp.
GGATGGCGCAGATCCACAAGGACCAGAACAACTGGACCGCGGCCGAGGACGACCTGCGCGGCTACCTGAAAGACGCCGACCTGCTGCACCGGTACGATCCCGACAACCCGGAATGGTGGGTGGAGCAATCGTATGCGCACAACAACCTGGGCGCGCTGGCGCAAACGCGCGGCAAGCCGGCGCAGGCGGCGCCGTCGTTTGTCGCCTCGATTGCCCTCAAGCGGCGCGCGCTCGACCGCACACCCGATTCGGCCGACGTGGCCGTGGAGCTGGCCGACAGTTATTCGTGGCTGGCGTCCGCGCGCGAGTCGCTGGGCGAGCTGGATGAAGCGCGCCGCCTGTACGAACAGGAAATGCACCTGGTGCTGCGCCTGCGCGAGCGCTATCCGGGCGAATCGATGTGGATCAACCGCCAC
The DNA here is from genome assembly GCA_040508835.1 of Duganella sp. Taxonomy (GTDB): domain Bacteria; phylum Pseudomonadota; class Gammaproteobacteria; order Burkholderiales; family Burkholderiaceae_D; genus Rugamonas. The sequence goes on from JBEVMD010000143.1 coordinate 417, forward strand.
GTGCGGGCACTGCAGCACCGCGCGCTGATCAGTCTGGCGCTGGGCTCGGACGACGACGCGCTGCGCGACTACGACGCCGCCCGCCAGCTGTTCATGGGCATCGTGGCGCAGGACCCCAACAATCACATCTGGCAGGTGGACCTGGCCAGCGTGGAGCAGGAGCGCCTGCGCATCCTGGGCCGCCGCGCCGGTACCCGCCCCGGCGCGCTGGCGCCGCAACTGGCCGAGGTGCACCGCACCCTGCAGGCGCTGCTGGCGCTGGACCCGAAAAACGCCTCGTGGGCCCGGCGCGAAGCGGTGGCCCGCACCCGCCTGGCCGGCGCGCTGCATTCCGGCGGCCGGACCCAGGCAGCGGCGCACGAGCTGGACGAGGCACTGGCGCGCCTGCGCCGCCTGCACCAGGACAACCCGTCCGACCAGAGTTTGCGGCTGGCGCTGATCGATGCGCTGCTGCAGTCGGCATCGATGCAACAACAGCAAGGTAATTTAAATATAAACACATTGAGTTGCAGGCAAGCATATGGCATGATCAGCGCGGATATCGAATTAACAAAAGACTATCTTGTCCTGGACCCGTGGGTGCGCATCAATCTCTGCCTGCAAAACCATCAACTTGCGGAGTCGGCCGTCAAACGCCTGCAGCAGATTGGCTACCGCGACCCCGCGTATGTCCGCCACCTGCTTACCTATCGATAAGGCACCGCATGACCACGACCACCAATCCGCAGCGCACCGTCACCATTTCCATCTCCGGCACCGGGGCCGACGCCAAGGCGACGTATTCCTATGTATCGCCGGTCACCGGCGCGCCGCACGTCAACGCCACGGTCTGCGACCTCGAATGCCACCAGGCGTCGTATTGCCTGTACATCCTCGACTTCGCTTCCACCCAGGCCGGCTGGACCCTGACCGGCACGTCGCCCAACGGCGGCCACACCGGCATGACCAGCGTGCCGGGCGCCCTCAACCTGTCGCTGCTCACCTTCGACCCGTACACTTGCTACAGCACCTACCGTTTTTACCTGCACTACCTGAACACCCTGACGGGCGCCAAGGTCGAGATCGATCCTCAGGAAGGCAACGTGCCGCGCCGCTGAGCGACTTTAAGCGAGCAGGTGCTGTTGTAGCGCGGCGCAGATCGCGCCGGCCAGCTCGGCCTGCATTGTCATGCCGAGCTCGCCCTGGCGGTCAAACTGCGACAGCCAGACGATGTGGCCGGTCTGCGTATCGAGCAGGCGCATTGCCGCCCGCACATGGTCGCGCTCGATGCGGATGCTGCCTTCCAGGCGATGCAGCGGCTGCGGCCCCCGTTGCAGCGCTACCGGCGCGAGCAGGTTCGCTTCCGCCACCGGCGTGACGTTGCCGAAACTTTCAAACAGCCTGGCGCCCAGTTCCTCATCGATGCCGCGCACGAACCCCTGGTTGACCGTATCGAAACACAGGTTGCGCAGCGGCGACAACTGCAAGGCGCGGCGCCGGCAATGCGCCCCGCTTTCCGCCATGCCAAAACACGGCACGTAACTGCCCAACGGCAGCGTGATGCGCACACTGTTGCTGACGTCGGCGCCGGCATCGGCACCGGACTGGTAAGCGTCGAGCCGCGCACGCAGCCGGCCCACCTGCACCCGCACCACCGGGTCGAGCGTGGTGTCGTAGGTGCGCGCATCGCGCCGGAACACTTGCAGCCCGATCGCATATTCGGTGATCTCGTGCTCCCTGCCGGCCAGCTTTTTCTCGATCAAGAACGACAGCAAGTGGCACATGCGCGGCGCCCGCGCAAACGCGGCCAGCAGCTGCTGCGCCGCATGCCAGACGGCGTCGTGGGAAGGCGCGGTGGCGCCGGGTTGCACTACCAGTTGATGACGAGCGTTCATGGGCGTATCCGGTCAAGTGAATGGAGCGCAGCACGTGCTGCGTGCCGGATTCACTGTATGGGAAGGCCGAGTTCGCTATCTTACGATCATCTTACGGGGTGGTTCGCGCTGCTGATCGACCGCTGCGGGCGCTGCCGCATCCTTGTCCGCAGCCGGGGCTGGGACCGGGGCCGAGAATGCCAGCCGCATCTTGGCGAGGTCCAGCGCCCCTTCCCACTTCGAGACTGCAATGGTCGCCACGCCGTTGCCGATCAGGTTAGTCACGGCGCGCGCCTCGTTGAGGAAGCGGTCGACGCCCACCAGCAGCACCAGCCCGGACAGCGGTATCTTGTGCATCGATGCCAGCGTGGCCGCCAGCGCCACAAAGCCCGCGCCCGCCACACCGGCCGAACCCTTGGACGTCAGCAGCATCACGCCCAGGATCACGACCTGGTCCCACAAGGTCATGTCCACGTTGGTGGCCTGGGCAATGAAGATGGCGGCCATGGTCAGATAGATGGCCGTGCCGTCGGCATTGAACGTATAGCCGGTCGGCAGCACCAAGCCCACCACTTTCTTTTCGCAACCCATGGCTTCCATTTTCATCAGCATCTGCGGCAGCACGGCCTCGGTGGACGCCGTGCCCAGCACGATCAGGATTTCATCCTTGATGTACTTGAGAAAGCCCCATAACGGCACGCCGCAATAGCGCATCACGGTACCCAGCACGATCACCACGAACAGGATGCAGGTCGCGTACACGGCCAGCATCAGCTCGGCAAACGAATTGAGCGTGCCGATGCCGTACTTGGCGATGGTGAAGGCGATGCCGCCGAATGCGCCGATGGGCGCCAGGAACATCACGTAACGCACCACGCCGAACATGCCATGCAGAAACATGTCCAGCACATCGACCAGCGGCGCCACCTTCTTGCCCAGCCGGTTCAGCGCAAACGAGAACAGCAGCGAGAACAGGATGATCTGCAGCATATTGCCTTGCACGAAGGCACCCACCACGCTGCTGGGCACGATGTTCATCAGGAACTCCGCAGTCGTGTGATGTTCGGCTGCCGACGTGTAGGTCTTGATGGACGACGCGTCGATGGTGCTGGCGTCGATATGCATGCCCGCGCCGGGCTTGACCACGTTCACGACGATCAGCCCGAACACCAGCGCGATGGTCGAGCAGATCTCGAAGTACAGCATGGCCTTGGCGCCGACGCGTCCCGTTTCCTTGACGCTGCCCATGCGGGCAATGCCCACCACCACCGACGCAAAGATGATCGGCGCCAGCAGCATCTTGATGAGCTTGATGAACAGGTCGCCGAGCGGCTTGAGCTCGACGCCGATGTCGGGATAAAAATGGCCCACCAGCACGCCTGCCGTGAGGCCGATGATGACCTGGACGTACAGCGTGGACGCCAGGTGCTTGAACCGGTTCGCTTTCATGGAATGTCTCCTGCTATGCAACCCGTACCGCTGCGACGACATGTCGCAACCCGGACCGCGCCGCCGGCTCTGCGGCAGCTGGCGCGGCAACTGACGACCACGGTGATGATTACGCGGCCAGCTTGACCATCTCGCGGTACAGGTCGGCCTTGCCTTCGAAGCCGATGCCCGGCAGTTCCGGCAGCAGGATGTGGCCGTTGTCGACGGTCACGCCGTCCGGGAAGCCGCCGTACGGCTGGAACAGGTCCGGGTACGATTCGTTGCCGCCCAGGCCCAGGCCGGCCGCGATGTTGAGCGACATCTGGTGGCCGCCGTGCGGGATGCAGCGCTTGGGCGACCAGCCGTGTTCGCGCAACATGTCGAGCGTGCGCAGGTATTCCACCAGGCCGTAGCTGAGCGCGCAGTCGAACTGCAGCCAGTCGCGGTCGGACCGCATGCCGCCGTAGCGGATCAGGTTGCGGGCGTCCTGCATCGAGAACAGGTCTTCACCGGTGGCCATCGGGTTCTTGTAGTAGTTGCGCAGCGTGGCCTGCAGTTCGAAGTCGAGCGGGTCGCCCGGTTCCTCGTACCAGAACAGGTCGTACTGCGACAGCGCCTTGGCGTACTTGACAGCCGTGTCGAGGTCGAAGCGGCCGTTGGCGTCCACCGCCAGCTTCTGGCCGTCCTGCAGCACGCTCAGCACGGAATCGATGCGGCGCAGGTCTTCGTCGAGGTCGGCGCCGCCGATTTTCTTTTTCACCACCGTGTAGCCGCGGTCGATGTAGCTGCGCATCTCGTCCTTGAGCTTGTCGTGGTTCTGGCCCGGGTAGTAATAGCCGCCGGCCGCGTACACGAAAATCTTGCGGTCGGCCTGGCCGTTGCCGTAGCGGTCGGCCAGCAGCTGGAACAGCGGCTTGCCTGCGATCTTGGCCACGGCATCCCAGATCGCCATGTCGATGGTGCCGATGGCCACCGAGCGCTCGCCGTGGCCGCCCGGCTTTTCGTTGGTGAACATGCAGTTCCAGATCTTGTGCGGATCGAGGTTGGTGCCGGCGTCGTCGACCAGGCTGGCCGGATCGGCTTCCAGGATGCGCGGAATGAAGCGCTCGCGCATCAGCGTGCCCTGGCCGTAGCGGCCGTTCGAGTTGAAGCCGTAGCCGATCACCGGCTTGCCGTCGCGGATGACGTCGGTCACCACGGCGACCAGGCTCAGTGTCATTTTGCTGAAGTCGATGTAGGCGTTGCGGATGGGGGAACTGATCGGTACGGTTTTTTCGCGGATTTCAACGATTTTCATGAAGCATCTCCTGTCAAAGTGGAACAGAGCTTACTCTTGAATTACACTAGCAATATTCACCTCAATTAAAACCATTATTTACTTTAGATGAAAAATGACCTTGCCCCCGACCTGTCCTTCTTCGTGCTGTTGGCCAAGCTGGGCAGCATGTCGGCCACGGCGCGCGAACTGGGCGTGACGCCGCCGGCCGTCACCAAGCGCCTGAGCCTGATGGAGCAGCGGCTGGGCGTGCGCCTGGTCAACCGTACCACGCGCCGCATCAGCCTGACCAACGAGGGCGAGTCGTACCTGGCGCAGGCGTCCGCCATCCTGCACCGGATTCGCGACATGGAAGAATCGGTGTCCAGCGGCCGCGCTGCGCCCAAGGGTTTGCTGAGAGTGAACGGCACGCCGGGCTTCGGGCGCACGCGCATTGCGCCCATCGTCTCGCGCTTTGCCCATGCGTACCCGGAAGTGGAAGTGGAACTGCATCTGACAGACCGTCCCATCAGCCTTGTGGAAGAAGCCTACGACCTGGCGATCCGCTTTGGCGAGCTGCCCGATACGCGCCTCACTGCCCGCAAGCTGATGTCCAATCAACGGTTTTTATGCGCGTCGCCGGCGTACCTGAAAAAAGCGGGCGAGCCGCGTACGCCTGCCGAGCTGCACCGGCACCGCTGCATCCTGCACCGCCAGAACGACGACGTGTACGGCACCTGGCGCCTGCAAAAGGGCAAGACCGTGGAACTGGTGAAAGTGCGCGGCGCCGTCTCGAGCAACGACGGCGACATCGTCATGCACTGGGCGCTGGACGGCCACGGCATCGTCCAGCGCTCCGAATGGGACGCCGCCAAATACCTGGCCAGCGGCCGCCTCAAGGCAGTCATGACCGACTACACCCTGCCCGACGCCGACCTCTATCTGTATTACCTGAGCCGCAACAACCTGCCGGCCAAGGTGCGGGCGTTCATCGATTTTATTGCGGGCGAATTCGCGTCCTACAATTCCGGGAGTGGAGGGGGCCATCCCAACAGGTAGTTATCGCGGCGGGGATTCGTTGTTACGCTGACGTTACTGACATGAATTGACCCAAGGAGAAAATATCATGACCGTCATCCGTACCGACCTCGTCCTCTCGCAATCGGCCTTCAGCCACATCATCGACGTGCCGTTCGACAAAGTGGACATCGCCAAATGGCTGTTCACGCTGCCCGACGCCGAATACCAGCGCTGCGCCCCGCCCGACCACATTGCCGCCGGCGCCACGTACACCGACGACGGCCGCCGCATGTCGATCAACGTGGAAATGATCGGCACCGGACTGGTGGTGCAGCACTACGTGGGAGACATTACCGAACCGTCGCACTGCCGCATGGTGTCCACGTCCGACGTGTTCACGCCGGCCGGCCGCACCAGGGTGCAGGTGATCTGGGACCTGAGCGTCAAGAAGATCGACGACCAGCGCACCGAGTACACCAACAGCGTGCTGTCGCATCCGACCGAGGAATTCCTGGCCTTCATCAAGGAACACGGCACGACGTGGGAAAAAGCGGCGGCCGACCGTCAGGCGGCCTCGGGCGACCATAACCGGCGCGAGACGCCGCTGTTTGCCGAAAGCATCGCCCGCGCCGCGCGCGCGGCCTGACGCCCGTCATCGACCACGGCGGTGGCAGCGGTGCTGCCGCTGCCCGTTTTCACCGCCTATCTTCCCCTTTATGACCAGGAGCACCGCATGCCTGCCATCGATTTCACCAGTCC
>JBEVMD010000165.1:0-10560 GCA_040508835.1 Duganella sp.
CGACCGCACCGTGTGCGCCACGGCCGGATTTACGGGCTACAAGTACACGATCGGCGGCTCGGTCGGCACCGACATGGAACAGTTCCAGAACGCCAAGCTGATCATCATCTGGGGCGGCAACCCGATTGCTTCCAACCTGCATTTCTGGACCCGCGCCCAGGAAGCCAAGCGCAACGGCGCCAAGCTGATCGCCATCGATCCGTACCGCTCGCTCACGGCCGAGAAATGCCACCAACACATCGCGCTGCTGCCCGGTACCGATGCCGCCCTGGCGCTGGGCCTGATGCACGTGCTGATTGCCGAAGACCTGCTCGACCACGCCTACATCGCCGACTACACGCTGGGCTTCGAGCAATTGAAACAACGGGCAGCCGAGTGGACGCCCGCGCGCACGGCCGCCACCTGCGGCATCACCGCCGAAGAAATTATCGAACTGGCGCGGCTGTACGGCCAGATGGCCAAGGCCGGCGCGCCGGTGGCGATCCGCGTCAACTACGGCGTGCAGCGCGTGCGCGGCGGCGGCATGGCGGTGCGCAATATCGCCTGCCTGCCGGCGCTGGTGGGCGCGTGGCGCCATGCGGCTGGCGGCATCCAGCTGTCATCGAGCGGTTCGTTCCCGACCAACAAGCCGGCGCTGCAGCGCCCGGACCTGCAGAAAAAACTGCCGCGCACCATTAACATGACCACCATCGGCGACGACTTGCTGCGGCCGGCCTCGCCGGAGTTCGGCCCGCAGGTGGAGGCCGTGATTGTCTACAACTCGAACCCGTTGGCGATCGCCCCCGATTCCAGCAAGGTAGAGGCGGGCTTTCGCCGCGACGACCTGTTCACGGTGGTGCTCGAGCACTTCCAGACCGACACGGTGGACTATGCGGACATCGTGCTGCCGGCCACTACCCAGCTCGAGCACGTGGACGCCCACCTGTCGTTCGGCCACCTGTACATGATGGCCAATAACGCGGCCATCGCGCCGCTGGGCGAAGCCAAGCCCAACACGGAGATCTTCCGCCTGCTGGCGCGCGCCATGGGCTTCGATCATCCGTGCTTTGCCGAGACCGACGACCAGCTGGCCGCGCAGGCATTTAACACCCAGGACGTGCGGGCCATGCATTTCGACTGGGAGTCGCTGAAAGTCAAAGGCTGGCAAAAACTCAACATGCCCGACGCGCCGTTTGCGCAAGGCGGCTTCCCCACGCCGTCGGGCAAGTGCGAGTTTTATTCGGCAGCGATGGCGGCCGATGGCCTCGATCCCTTGCCCGCATTTATTGCGCCGTATGAATCTGTTGCCAGTAACCCTCAACTTGCAGAGCGCTATCCGCTGGCGATGATTTCGCCACCGGCCCGCAATTTCCTCAATTCGAGTTTTGTAAACGTCAAGAGTTTGCGGTCGGCCGAGGGCGAACCGCACCTCGATATCCACCCCGCAGACGGTGCCGCGCGCGGCATCGCCCATGGGGAAATGGTTCGGATTTTCAACGATCGCGGCTCGTTCGTCGCCCGTGCGCGCGTGACCGACAAGGCGCGCCCGGGGCTGGTGGTCGGGCTGTCAGTATGGTGGAAAAAACTAGCCACGGACGGCAAGAATGCCAATGAAGTCACCAGCCAGCGCTTGACCGATATGGGCCGCGCCCCGACTTTTTACGATACACTCGTACAGGTTGAAAGGGTTAGTGCTTGAAGGTAATGTATGCGCCACTTTGTCCGCCAGATCGTTTGCACCCGCCATCGCCTGCGATATCGCAGCAGGTACTGGCTGGCGGCGGCCTGCACCGTGGCCATGCTGGCGGGCTGCGCGCAGTTCAAGTATTACGTGCAGGCCGCGCAAGGCCAGTACTCGCTGTGGTCGGATGCGCGACCCATCGATGACTGGCTGGGCGACCCCAATACCGATCCCCAGCTCAAGGCGCGGCTCGAAAAAGCGCTGCTGATCCGCCGCTTTGCGGTACAGGAACTGGGCCTGCCGAACAACGCCAGCTACAAGAATTACGCTGCGCTGTCGCGCCCGTTCGTGCTGTGGAATGTCGTGGCCACGCCCGAGCTGTCGCTGCGTCCGATCCAGTGGTGTTTCCCGATTGCCGGCTGCGTCAGCTACCGTGGTTACTACAGCAAGGACGACGCCAACGCCTACGCCGACGAGCTGCGCGCCGAAGGCAACGACGTGCAAGTGGGCGGCGTGCCCGCGTACTCCACGCTGGGCTGGTTCAGCGATCCACTGCTGTCGACCTTCATCAATTATTCCGACGCCGAGCTGGCGCGCATGGTGTTCCACGAGCTGGCGCACCAGGTGGTCTATGTGCAGGGCGATACCCAGTTCAACGAAAGCTTTGCCACGGCCGTGGAAGAGGCCGGGGTACAGCGCTGGCTGGAGCTGTACGGCACCGACCAGATGCGCGAAGCCTATGCCCGCTACAACGCCCGCCGCGCGGATTTCCTGGCGCTGCTGGTGCGTCACCGCGACATGCTCACTGAAAACTACGCCAGCAAAACCAGCGTGCGCCACCGCCGCGCCGAAAAGGCCCGCATCTTCGCCCACCTGAAATCGGACTATCTGCGCCTCAAGGAAAGCTGGGGCGGCTACGCCGGCTACGACCGCTGGTTTGCCGAACCGCTGACCAATGCGCACCTGAGCGCGGTGGGCGCCTACCATGATTATCTGCCGGCCTTCCGGAGCTTGCTCAAGCAAGAGCGAACGTTCGTGCGATTTTATGGTGCGGTGCAAAAAATAGCGTCGCTTGATTTCGATCAACGCCAGCAGAGGCTGGATCAACTGGCCCGCACCGCCGTGGTCGATCCCGCGCCGGACAAGCATGCGCAAATGCCGCCGCGCGGCGTGCTGTGATGCTGCTATGCAGCATCAATTTGCCTCGATAGCGCGTTAGAAGGCACGTTCTAATTATGTTCAATTGCGCTTGCGTCCGCGTCCACTGACCGCTAGCATCCCATTATCAGCAGGCTCGGAAAGTGTGCGCAGACGACACAGGGCCCTGTATCCGGCACTGTGCGCCGGCCCACAACGATAATGAGACAAGAGGCACAGGCATGGAAAAAATCTGGTTGAACTCCTATCCGCCCGGCATGCCGGCGGAGGTGGACACTGCACAGTATGGTTCCCTGGTGCAGCTGCTGGAAGAGTGCTTTCACCAGTACGCGGACCGCAAGGCGTACGTCTGCATGGACCAATTCCTGACCTATGCCCAAGTCGATACCTATTCCAGGCGCCTGGGCGCCTGGCTGCAAAGCCGGGGCATGAAAAAAGGTGCGCGCGTGGGCATCATGATGCCCAACGTGCTGCAGTATCCGATCGCCATTGCCGCCATCCTGTGCGCCGGCTACACGGTCGTCAATATCAACCCGCTGTACACGCCGCGCGAGCTCGAGCATCAGCTCAACGACTCCGGCTGCAGCGCCATCATCCTCCTGGAAAACTTCGCCCACACGCTGGAACAGGTGCTGGGCCGCACCCAGGTCAAACACATCATTGTCGGCAGCATGGGCGAAATGCTGGGGTTGGCCAAGGGCATGCTGGTCAACTTTGTCGTGCGCAATGTCAAGCGCATGGTGCCGCCGTATTCGCTGCCCAACGCGGTGCGCTTCAAGGCCGCGCTGTCGCATGGCGCGGGGATGAAACTCACGCCCGTCGCCTGCGCGCTGTCCGACCCCGCTTTTCTGCAATACACGGGCGGCACCACGGGCGTGGCCAAGGGCGCCGTGCTCACGCACCAGAACATCATTGCCAACATGCTGCAGATCGAGCAGTGGGCCGAACCGGCCGTGGGCGGCATCGCGGAACAGCCGGTCATCGTGGCGGCGCTGCCGCTGTATCACATCTTTGCGCTGACCGTGTGCGCCATGTGGGGTATCCGCAGCGGTGCGCTCAACCTGCTGATACCGAACCCGCGCGATATCGGCGGCTTTATCAAGGAGCTCAGCAAGCACCGCTTCCACATGCTACCGGCCGTCAACACCTTGTATAACGGCCTGCTCAACCATCCCGATTTCGTGCACCTCGATTTCTCCGCGCTTAAAATGAGTTTTGGCGGCGGCATGGCCGTGCAGCAGGTGGTGGCCGACCGCTGGCGCAAGGTGACCGGCACGCCGATCATCGAAGGTTATGGACTGTCCGAAACGTCGCCCGTGGCCACCTGCAACCGCGGCGACGCCGAGGCCTTTACCGGCACCATCGGCCTGCCGGTGCCCTCGACCGACATCGCCATCCTCGACGACGACGGTAACGAAGTGGCGCTGGGCCAGCCCGGCGAAATCGCCATCCGCGGCCCGCAGGTGATGACCGGCTACTGGAACCGTCCGGACGAAACCGCCAAGGTCATGACCAGCGACGGCTACTTCAAGTCGGGCGACATCGGCGTCATGGACGAACGCGGCTACGTGAAGATTGTCGACCGCAAGAAGGACATGATCCTGGTCTCCGGCTTCAACGTGTATCCGAACGAAATCGAGGGCGTGGTGGCGTCGCACCCGGGCGTGCGCGAATGCGCGTGCGTGGGCGTGCCGGACGACCATGCGGGCGAGGCGGTCAAGGTTTTCGTGGTGCGCAAGGACGCCAGCCTGACGGCCGAGACCCTGATGGCGTACTGCAAGCAACATCTGACTGGCTATAAAAAGCCGAAGTACATAGAATTCCGCGATGAATTGCCCAAAACGAATGTCGGCAAGATATTGCGACGCATGCTGCGCGATGAAGATCAGCCTGAAAATAAAAACGTGAACGAGAAAGCTGCATAACAATGGAAAAAATCTGGCTCAAGTCCTACCCGGAAGGCGTTCCTGCCGAGATCGACAGCACGCAGTTCCGCTCGATCACGCACCTGCTGGAAGAAGCTTTCCGCAAGTACGCCGACCGCAACGCTTTCGTCTGCATGGATAAATTCCTCACTTACGGCGAACTGGACCAGCTGTCGCACCGGATGGCGGCCTGGCTGCAGAGCCGTGGCCTGTCGCCGGGCGCGCGCGTGGCCATCATGATGCCGAACGTGCTGCAATACCCGGTGGCGATGGCGGCCGTGCTGCGCGCCGGTTACACGGTGGTCAACGTCAACCCGCTGTACACGCCCCGCGAGCTGCAACACCAGCTGGTCGATTCCGGCGCGGAAGCGATCATCGTGCTGGAAAATTTTGCCGTCACCCTGCAGCAGGTGCTGGCCAATACGCGCGTCAAGCACGTGGTGGTGGCCACCATGGGCGACATGCTGGGCCTGGTCAAAGGCGCGATCGTCAACCTGGTGGTGCGCAAGGTCAAGAAGATGGTGCCGGCGTACGCGCTGCCGGGCGCGATCTCGTACAAGAAAATGATGGCGGAAGCGGCGGGCCTGACGCTGCAGCCGGTCAAGCAGGGGCATGACGACATCGCGTTCCTGCAGTACACGGGCGGCACCACGGGCGTGTCGAAGGGCGCGGTGCTTCTGCACCGGAATATCATCGCCAACGTGCTGCAAAACGAGGCGTGGCTGCAGTTCAAGCACACGGGCGAGCAGCTGGTGTTCGTGGCGGCGCTGCCGCTGTACCACATCTATTCGCTGACCGTGAGCGCGTTCATGGGCATGCGCATGGGCGGGCTGACGCTGCTGATTCCGAATCCGCGCGACATTCCCGGTTTCGTCAAGGAGCTGGGCAAGTACCGGGTGGCGGTGCTGCCGGCGGTTAATACCCTGTACAACGCGCTGCTCAACAATCCCGATTTTGCCAAGCTCGACTTCTCCAGCTATTCGGTGTGCAACGGCGGCGGCATGGCCGTGCAGCAGGCCGTGGCGGACAAGTGGCTCAAGGTGACCGGCACGCCGATCATCGAAGGTTACGGTTTGTCCGAAACCTCGCCCGTGGCCACGGCCAACCGCGTGGACATCAAGGAATTTACGGGCACTATCGGCCTGCCGATTCCGTCGACCGAAGTGGAAATCCTCGACGACGACGGCAACCCGGTGCCGCTGGGCCAGACCGGCGAGATCGCCATCCGCGGCCCGCAGGTGATGGCCGGCTACTGGAACCGTCCGGACGAAACGGCCAAGACCATGACGGCCGACGGCTTCTTCAAGACGGGCGACATCGGCATCATGGACGCGCGCGGTTACACCAAGATTGTCGACCGCAAGAAGGACATGATCATCGTCTCCGGTTTCAACGTGTATCCGAACGAGGTGGAGGGCGTGGTGGCCGGCCACCCGGGCGTGCTGGAAGTGGCGTGCATCGGCGTGCCGGACAAGAATTCGGGCGAGGCCGTCAAACTGTTCGTGGTGCGCAAGGATCCGAATTTGACGGCCGAGCAGCTGCTCGACTTCTGCAAGCACGAGCTGACGGCGTATAAAAAGCCGAAGTACATCGAGTTCCGCGACGAGCTGCCGAAGACGAATGTGGGCAAGATCTTGCGGCGGCAGTTGCGCGATGAGAAGACGGCGGCCTGACGAAAATGAGGTTCCCGCCTGCGCGGGAACGACGGCGTCGATAGCAGGTACCGGCGGCTGCCAAGCCGTCATCCCCGCGCAGGCGGGGATCCAGGTTCAGCATGCCAGCGCAGCTCACACCTTCACCACCCCCGCCCGACCATTGTTGACCACGAAACTCGCCGCCGTGGCGATTGCGCTGCCCGCGTCCTGCACGTCGTTCAGTGCCTGGAAGTGGGCAGTGGTCGTTTCCGGCGTGACGTCGATCAGCATGTAGCCGCGCCGGTCGCTCTTGCCGTACTTGATGCCGGGATTGATCGCCACAAACTCGTCGGTGCGCTGCTGCGGCCGTGACGGCGACGTGATCGACGTGCCGCAAAACTCGCTGGCCAGCACCGCGTTGTTGCGTCCCGGGCCGCGCGTGGGATGGCGGCTGATCTCGGCCGCGAAAAAACTGTGCACATCGCCCGACAGCACCACCGGATTGGCGGCGCCGCTCGTGCGCAGCGTGTCCAGCAGGCGCTGGCGCGCCAGCGGATAACCATCCCAGCCATCGGTCCAGATCCGCACGTCGGCGTCCTGCCTGAACGGCAGCTGGCTGTTCTGCGCCATCAGCGTTTGCTGGGCCAGGATGTTCCAGCGCGCCGGCGACGACGACAATCCCTGCGCCAGCCAGCGGTCCTGGGTGTCGCCCAGCATGGTGCGCCGCGGGTCGTCCAGCGCCGGGCAGTCGCGGCGGACCACGGAGCTCGATCCGCCGCGTCCCTTGGGCGGACACGCGTGCCAGGCGCGGTACTGGCGGTCGTCCAGCACGTGGAAGCGCGCCAGCCGCCCCCAGTCGTAGCGCTGGTAGATGCGCATGTTGGCGAAGTCGCCCGGCTTCGGCAGCGACAGCCGCAGCGGCATGTGTTCATAAAACGCCTGGTACGCGGCCGCCCGCCGCAGCACGAATTGCGGGTTGAGGCGTTCGTCGCGGTCGGCAGCGTAGTCGTTGGCCACTTCGTGGTCATCCCAGGTCACGATCCACGGCGCGACCAGGTGGGCCCCTTGCAGGTGCGGGTCGCTCTTGTACTGGGCGTAGCGGTTGCGGTAGTCCGCCAGCGTAAAGCTCTCGGAGACCCGTACGGCGCGCTTGGGGTGCTGCAGCTGGTACGGCCCCCACTCGTAAATGTAATCGCCCAGGAAGGCCACCAGGTCGGGCGCAGCGGCCGCAATGTGGCGGTGCGCGGCATAGGTGCCGAATTCCCAGTGCTGGCACGAGGCCACGGCCAGCTTTAACCGGTCGGGCATGGCGTTGGCTGCCGGCGCGGTGCGGGTGCGGCCCACGGGACTGACGGCGTCGCCCAGGATAAACCGATAAAAATACCAGCGCGCGGGCGTCAGGCCAGTGACGTCCACGTGCACGCTGTGCGCCAGCGCCGGCGTGGCGCTGGCCGTGCCCCTGGCCACGATGCGGGAAAAGCCCTCGTCGTCCGCCATCTCCCAGCGCACGGGCAGGGCCAATGCCGGCATGGCGGCGGCGTTCAGCGGATCGAAAAGAATGCGGGTCCAGATCACCACCGCATCGGGCAGCGGCGAGCCGGAGGCCACGCCCAGGCTGAACGGATACGCGCCCTGGCCGGCGCTGGCGGGAACCGCGGCGCGCGCACCAGCGTGGTTGCCGGCGAAATTGCCTGCGCCGTTGGCAGCGCGGTTGCCTGACTTGCTGCCGCCCACGTCATGGCACGCGGCCAGCGTGGCCAGGCCGGCCAAGCCGGCCAGGAAGATGCGACGGTCGCTATCCAAAATGATCCGGGACGATGCGCCGCGTCACGCGTGCAGCAGCGTTTCGATGGGCGGCACCTTGCGCGGCTTGCGGTCGGAATCGGTGGCCACGTACGTGAGCACGGCCTCCGTCACCTTGACCGTGTCGGCCTGCAGGCGATTGCGTTCGGCGTACACCTCGACGTTGACGGTGATGGACGTATTGCCAACCTTGACAATATCGGCATAGAACGACAGCAGGTCGCCCACGAACACGGGGTTCTTGAACACGAACGAGTTGACGGCAATGGTGGCCACGCGGCCGTTGGCGCGGCGCGTGGCCGGCAGCGAACCGGCGATATCGACCTGCGCCATGATCCAGCCGCCGAACACGTCGCCGTACACATTGGCGTCGGACGGGGAGGGCATCATGCGCAGTTCCGGCATTTTCCCAGCGGGCAGTCCCCGGTTGATGGTGGTAATGGCAAGGGGGGGATTTTCTGGGGTGGTCATCGTGAAATCTCTGCAAGGGCTACAATGACCAAGATTGAACCATAAAAAGCCCACCCCTGCCCATTCCCCCCCAACTATGCGCCGTTACCCGAATTCGCCAGCTGACGCCAGCGTGCCTTCAGCTGCATCCCCGCCCCGCACCCGGACCGACTTCTCCACCCTGAAAACCCTGCTGCCCTACCTGTGGGTGTACAAGTGGCGCGTGCTGCTGGCGCTGGGCTGCCTGGTGGGCGCCAAGCTGGCCAACGTGGGCGTGCCCATCGTGATGAAGCGGCTGATCGACGCGCTCACCATCACGCCGCAGCACCCGCAGGCGCTGCTGGTGCTGCCGGTGGCGGCGCTGGTGGCGTATGGCCTGCTGCGGCTGTCGACGACCGTGTTCACCGAGCTGCGCGAGTTCCTGTTTGCGCGCGTGACGCAGCGCGCCGTGCGCACCATTGCGCTGCAGGTGTTCCGTCACTTGCACGCCCTGTCGCTGCGCTTCCACCTCAATCGCCAGACCGGCGGCATGACGCGCGATATCGAACGCGGTACGCGCGCGGTGGGCTCGCTGATTTCCTACACGCTGTTCAACATCCTGCCCACGCTGGTGGAAATCACGCTGGTGCTGGGTTACCTGGTGCTGCATTACGATATCTGGTTCTCGGTGATCACCTTCGTCGCGCTGGTGTCATACATCGTGTTCACGGTCACGGTCACCAACTGGCGCACGCACTTCCGCCGCACCATGAACGAACTCGATTCGAAGGCCAATACCCGCGCCATCGACTCGCTGATCAACTATGAGACCGTCAAGTACTTCGGCAACGAGGACTACGAAGCGAAGCGCTACGACGAAGGCCTGCAGCATTACGAGTCGGCGGCGGTGAAGTCGCAGACGTCGCTGTCGGTGCTGAACACGGGGCAGTCGCTGATCATCGCCACGGCCGTCACGCTGATCCTGTGGCGCGCCACCGTGGGCGTGATCGCCGGCACCATGACGCTGGGCGACCTGGTGCTGGTGAACTCCTTCATGATCCAGCTGTATATCCCCCTGAACTTCCTGGGCGTGATCTACCGCGAGATCAAGCAAAGCCTGGCCGACATGGAAAAACTGTTCTCGCTGCTGGACCAGAACCGCGAGATCGCCGACGCCAAGGATGCCCAGCCGCTGGTGACCAGGGGCGCGGAAGTGCGCTTCCACCACGTCGATTTCAGCTACGACCCCAAGCGGCAAATCCTGTTCGACGTCGACTTCACCATCGCGCCCGGCACCACCACGGCCGTGGTGGGACACAGCGGTTCGGGCAAGTCGACCATGTCGCGGTTGCTGTTCCGCTTTTACGAAGTCCATGCCGGCGGCATCACCATCGACGGCCAGGATTTACGGTCGCTCACGCAGGACTCGGTACGCCATGCGATCGGCATCGTGCCGCAGGATACGGTGCTGTTCAACGACACCATCGCGTACAACATCGCCTACGGCAAACCGGGCGCCACGCATGACGACATCGTGGCGGCCGCACGCGCGGCGTCGATCCACGATTTCGTCGAGAGCCTGCCCGACGGTTACAACACCATGGTCGGCGAGCGGGGACTGAAACTGTCGGGCGGCGAAAAGCAGCGCGTGGCGATTGCCCGCACGCTGCTCAAGAATCCGGCGATCCTGATCTTCGACGAGGCCACGTCGGCGCTCGACTCGAAAGCGGAGCAGGCGATCCAGGCGCAGCTGAAGGAAATCGCGAAAAGCCGCACGACGCTGGTGATCGCGCACCGCTTGTCCACGGTGGCCGACGCCCAGCAGATCCTGGTGCTCGACCATGGCCGCATCGTGGAGCGCGGCACGCACCACGCGCTGCTGGCGGCCGATGGCCTGTACGCGCAAATGTGGGCGCGCCAGCAGGCGCGCCAGGATGAAGAGGTCGCACAA
>JBEVMD010000019.1:0-8708 GCA_040508835.1 Duganella sp.
CCTCGGGCGATTAAGATCATAAAAGCCCGCCCACCGAGCCGAATTTTATTGTTGCGGCTCCTGCTGAATATCGTGGTCAGTGATAACACTCAATGCAAACAAGGCATTTGAGAATATACACTGCGGTAGCGGAAGCTCCCGCCCAGCGCGCCAGCTTCCGCATCCCTGTCGTTCACCATGGCAACCCCCAGGTTTCTGGCGGCGCCCAATAAAAAACGCGCCGTGGGCGGGCAGCCGCACGGCGCGCTCGCTGCCGTCGCCATCATGACGATGGCGGCCCAGTGGCAGTTCAAAACCCCAGCTTGGTACCTTGGCTAACTACCTCGGCCAGGTACTTCGGCGAAGTATTTTGGCTAACTACTTCGGCTAAATACATCCGCTTAAAACTTCAGGCGCATGGTCAGGCCCACCACGCGGTCGTAACGGCGCACGTCGCGCGGATTGCTGGCGATGCCGTGGTAGTCGTGGTACGTCCGGTCCAGCAGGTTTTCCACGTCCAGCGTAAAGCCCAGGCTGTCGGTGACGCGGTACGAGATCGATGCATCGGCCGTCTTGATGGGATCGACGATCAGATCCAGCGGACCCACCGGCGCGGCCAGGGTGCGGTAATTGAAGGTGTCGACAAACTTGCTGCGCCAGTTGTAGGCCAGGCGCGCCGACAGCGGGCCGCGCTCGTACAGACCGACGATGTTGTACGAGTTTTTCGACAGTCCCGCAAACGGCACTTCCTTGCCGCCATCGACCAGGTGGCCTTTCAGGTACGTGTAGTTCGCTTCCATGCCGAAGCCGCCCAGCCAGCCCGGCAGGAAGTCGAAGAACTGGCGGTAGCCGAATTCCACGCCTTCCAGCTGGCCCTTGTTGACGTTGCGCGGACGGTCCATGCGGTACTGCTTGCCGTCGATGGTTTCCAGTTCCAGCGAGCGGATGATGTAGTTCTCGAACTTGTGCTTGAACACGGTGGCGGTGAGGCTGCCGGTCGGCGCGAAATACCATTCCAGCGCCACGTCGGCGTTCTTGCCGGTCACCGGTTTCAGATCCGGATTGCCGCCGCTGCCGCCGTAGATGCCCAGGCCGTCCGGCGTGGCGCCCAGCGAAACGCCGGGATTGAAGTCGCCGAAAGCCGGACGCTGGATCGCCTTGCCGGCATTGAAGCGGGCGATCAGCTTGTCCGTCAGCGACGCCTTGACGGTGATGTTGGGCAGCACGTCGGTATCGGACACGCTGCGGTTGACGGCCACCGGCACGCCGTTGACATTGCTGAAGCCGTTCACGTCCAGCTCGGTCTTGACCACGCGCACGCCGAACGTGCCTTCCACCGGCACCTTGCCGGCGTCGAAGCCGAAGCGGGTCTTGCCATAGAAGGCGGTCGTGTCTTCGCTGTTGGTGTAGAGCGAATACGGATCGGGATCGGTGCGGCCGTCGCGGCCATACAGCTTGCGCCAGGCGTCGAGGTTGGCGTGCTGGTACTGCTCGCAGATCACCAGCCAGCGGTTCATGCCGTAGTCGTTGGCCAGCGGCATCGACGGACAGGTGAGACCAGGCAGCGACGAGACCGCTGGCAAGCCGGCCGGCGCCGGCAGGAAGTTCAGGCTTTCGTGCTGGTACGTGGATTTACGCTTGGCAAGCCGCACGCCGCCCGACACTTCGCGGAAGAAGTGTTCTTCGCCCACGCTCCAGGTCACATCGCCACGCCAGTCGTTCGAGCTGCCGCGCGAGCTCGACCAGTTGTCGATGAAGGCGCCCAGCGTGTAGTTATTGGGGTCCAGCATGTCGTAGCCGGGATAGTTGTAGTACGCGCCGCCATCGCGGTAGGTGCTGGCCGCAATCGTGGTCGGATGGGCCGACATTTCCATGATCGGCATTTCCTGTTTCCACTTGCTGTTAGTGCGCACGAATTCGCTCGAGACCTTGATCGACGGCGTGACGTTCCAGCGGCCGCCGATGGCGCCCTGGTGGGTTTCCGAATCGTCCTGCGGCGTCTGGTTCGAGCTCAACGCCAGCGGCGTGCCGGTGGACGTGACGGTGTCGACCTGCCTGGTGCCGGGGAACAGCGTGTACTGGCTGCCGGGGTTCCAGCCCAGGCTGCTGATCATGAACTGGCGTTCCATGTCGTGGTCGATGCGGGTGGACCAGCCTTCCGCGTACAGCTCCACCGTATTCGACGGCCGCCACTGGAACGCCCAGTTGCCGGCGTAGCGGGTGCGCTCACCGCGCGCGTTGGTGTGGCCCAGGTCGAACGGCCCGGTGATGGTGGGGTCGCTGGTGATGGTGTTCGATGGCGGCGAGTTCCACGCCACTTCGTCGTGGTAGCGGCCCAGCTGGTACGACAGGCCGATCAGGGCGCCAACATCGCCGAACGCCGTCTTCCAGCGGTTCGACACCATGGCCGACACTTGCGGATCGCGCGTATTCGACTTGTCGCGGTCTTCCACGCGCGCGGCCAGGTTGCCCGAGAAGCCGGCAAAGTCGAACGGCCGCGACGTGCGCACGTCGATCACGCCGGCGGTGCCGCCCTCCACCATTTCCGCGCCCTGCGTCTTGTAGACGTCGATGCGCGAGAGCATGGTGGTCGGGATGTCGGCCAGGTACAGGTTGCGGTTGTTGGACGTGTAGACTTCGCGGCCGTTGAGCAGCGTGGTGAGACCGGGCAGACCGCGAATGATCACGCTGCTCGCTTCGCCGCCTTCGCGGCGGATCTGCACGCCGGTCACGCGGCCGAGAATTTCCGCCACGTTCTTGTCGGGGAATTTACCGGCTTCCTCGGCAACGATGGAATCGATCACTTCGTCCGCGTTCTTCTTGATGGCCTGGGCGCTTTGCGCCGCGCGGCGTACGCCGGTCACGGTCACGGCGGTGACGGGGGCGGCGGTATCTTCGGCCACGGCCTGGGTATTCTGATCGTTCTGGGCCCAGACCGAAGCGCTGCTGAGGATGCCGGCGGCCGCCAGGATGGCGACCGTCAGTTTGATTTGCATGCGTGGGGATGCTGCGTGACGCCCGGTTGCGGGTACGCTCATGATGTCTCTCTCCTGTTTTATATTTTTTTAACTACCCGATGTCGCTCGGTGGCACTGACGGATGTGCCAGTACGACCGGAGCCATCTTAGTTATTGGGCAAGAGAGCAACCAATCAAATTTTTGCGCGGTCCGATACCGAAACTATTATGTCGGCAAGGGGATTTGCCCCGTGACGCGTGCCAGCACGGGCTACGGCGGGGCGTGTAGCGGGCATGCTGGCCGAATGCGAGCGCGGCGCCGCGGCCGCGCCGCTGCAACGCGCTGCCGCGCATGCCCCATTCAGTGCAGAAATGAGACAGTTCCAGCGCGGCGCCGATGCTTACCTGGCAGCGACCTGCAGCTGTTTGACGTCGAACGTGGACTCGCCGAAGGTCTCCTTGTCGAATTCCCCGGTCAGTTCCACCACCGTGTTGTGATCGATGGTAACGCCGGCGGGAAAGCGCTTGGCGTCGATTTCCACGGTGATCTTGCCGCTGGCGTCCGTGAACTCGTAATCCTCGCCGCCCTTGTGGCTGGTGATCCGCCCCTTGAGCCTGGCGTATTGGTCGTCCTTGCCGTTGGCCAGCAATTCCTTGGCCGTGGTCATGGCAACCGTGGACGGCCCCGTGTAGCCGGCCGGCGCGGCCTTGGTCGACGGGCCGCTGTAGCCGCCCGTCTGGGCGACAGCGAAGGCGGAACCGGCCAGCAGCGCGGTGAGGCAGGAGATGTGGATGAGACGTTTCATGGTGTGGTCCTTGGCTTGGTGGGTGTGCATCCATTACACCGCGCGGACATGAATCGAATCTTAATGTGCGGCCGGCAGAGACAGCGTGACGCCAAGGCCACGGCCGTCGAGGCCGGCGCCGAAAGCCAGGCTGCCGCCGTGCAGCGCGGCAATGCGCGCCACGATCGACAGGCCCAGGCCGCTGCCCTGCTCGGTGGCGGCAGCGCCCAGCACGCGATAAAAACGTTCGGTCAGGCGCTGCAGGCTGGCGGGGTCCACGCCGGGGCCGTTGTCGCGCACCGTGATGCGGATGTGCTCGCCCGCAGGCACGGCAGCGAGCGCGATGCGGCTGCCGTCAGGGCAATAGCGCAGCGCGTTGTCGAGCACGTTGCGCAGCGCGATCTGCAGCATCTGCGGGTGGGCCAGCACGGTGGCGCCCGCGGAGGCAGGGCCCTGGGTGCCGACCTGGGTATCGCGATGGCTATCGACGGGGGTGCCGCCAAGCGGATCGCCCTCGATGGCGATGGCGATGGCGATATGGCGCCGCGCGGCCGCCGCGCCGTGCGTCTGCAGCAGTTGCTCGAACAGGGGCGCCAGCGGCACCGGCTCCGTGGCCAGCTGTTCGCGCGCGACGGGGTCGAGCCGGGCCAGCGTGAGCAGGCTGTCCACCAGCGCCGTCACGCGGCCGATGTCGTCGCGCAGTTTTTTGAACGGCGCCGCCAGTTCGGGGGCCCGATGCTGGCGCTGCAGCAACTGCACGTGCATATGCAATCCCGCCAGCGGCGTGCGCAGCTCGTGTGCGGCGTCGGCCGTAAAACGCTTTTCCGATTGCAGCGCAGCGTCGAGCCGGCCCAGCACGCCGTTGAGCGCCTGCACGATGGGCAGCAGTTCGCGCGGCTGGCCGTCCAGCGCCACCTGCGTGAGGTCCTGCGGGGTCTTGGCGGCAATGGCCGTGGCGGTGCGGCGCAGCGGCTGCAGCACGCGGCCGATCAGCAGCCAGCACACCAGCGCCAGCAGTACCAGGAAGCCCGCCACGGGCAGCCACAGATGCTCGGCCAGCTCTTCCAGGATGTCGAGCCGTTTCTTGTGTTGCTGGCCCACCTGCACTTCGAAGCGGCGGTCGTCGTCGCGCACCACGAACACGCGCCAGCGGCGCCCGTCAATGCGCGGGTCGGCAAAGCCATGGTCGTCGTCGACCTGCGCGACAAACGGTTGCGCCGGTGCGCCGCTGGTCCGCTGCAGCACGCGGCCATCGACCACGATCTGGTACTGCATGTCCACCTTGCGCTTGCCGGTGCCGCCCATCCTGCCGGCTTGCGCGGGCGTCAGCAGGCCCCGCTCGTTCCAGTCGGTGGTGGCGGCCATCAGCATATAACCCGATTCTTCCAGCGCGTCGTCGAACACGTCGTTGGTTTCGTGCCACGCGATCACCGTGACGATGGCCAGGCTGGCCAGCCACAGCACGGTGCTGGCAGCCACGATGGCGGCCAGCAGGCGCCGCCGCAGCGACCACGGGCTAGCCGGCGTCGCCATCGTTCTTGAGGCGGTAACCGAGGCCGCGCACGGTGACGATGCTGTCGCTGCCCAGTTTTTTGCGCAGGTTGTAGATATACACTTCGATGGCGTTGCTTTCCACCTCGTCGCCCCAGCCGTACAGGCTTTCCTCGATCCGGGCGCGCGGCACGATGCTGTTTTTGCGCAGCATCAGCGCGTACAGCACATGGTATTCGCGGGCCGTGAGCGCGACCGGCTGGCCGCCCAGCGTGGCCTGCCTGGTTTCCAGGTTCAGCGCAATATCGGCATGCACCAGTTCGTTGCTGACGCGGTCGGCGCCGCGCCGCACGGCCGCGCGGATGCGGGCCGACATTTCTTCCAGCTCGAACGGTTTGACCAGGTAATCGTCGGCGCCCAGGTCCAGCCCTTCCACCCGGTCGGCCAGCGCGTTGAACGCGGTGATCAGGATCACCGGCACGCGGTTGCCGGCAGCGCGCAGCGCGGCCAGCAGGGCGTCGCCCGTCATGCCGGGCAGGCCGCGGTCGAGCAGCACGCAGTCGTAGCGGTGCGCCTTCAAGGCCGTGTCGGCGGAGTCGCCGCGCTGCACCCAGTCGACCGCGTGCTGGTCGAGCCGCAGCCAGGCCAGGATGGTCTCGCCCAGCGAGGTATCGTCTTCCACTAACAGTATGCGCATGGGATCGCAGTGTGGCGGCGGCCGATGAAGCGGAGCTTAAGTAGTCATCACGACAGGCTGCGCGGCTGGCGGGCGTCGAGGCGGGCGCGCAGCTCCTGGATTTCGGCGGCAAAATTGTCGCGCGCGGTGATGGCGCCCACCAGCTCCATTTCGGCCGCCAGGCGGCGGTCGGAATCGGCGGCGGCGGCCGTCACGTTGCGCTCGAGCTGCTGGCGCAGGTCGGCCAGCTGGCTGTCCTTGCCCTCGATGGCCAGGTGATCCTTGGCCTTGCCCACCAGCGCGTCGGTGGCGATCTGGCGTGCGTTGCGCAGCTCGGCCTGCAGGCGCTCGATCTGTTCGTCGCGCTCGGCCAGGATGTCCAGCGCTTCGGCGCGGTCCGCTTCCAGCTGTTCGCTGGCTGCCACCAGGGCGTCCATGTCGCTGCCCGTCTCGGCCAGGCCGGTGCGGCTGGCGGCGCCCGTCTCGTCGGAATATTGCTGGGCCCAATTGGTGAGCGCATCGAGCAACGCGGGCGGCAACGCGGGCGCCGGCGGCGCCGCCTGGGCCCGGGCCTGGGTGGTCCGCCAGGCGGCCAGGTGCTTGTGGAGGGCAATCGACGGGGCGACGCCCAGCGCGCCGCTCACGGTGTCGATGGTGACCGGCTGGCCGTCGTTCTGTAAGCTGTCGGCCGCTGCTGCAACCTGGTCGACTGTGACGCCTTCACTTGCCATGACTTTCTCCGAAAAATTTTCGACAATATAGACGGCCAATATAAACGAATTGCGCGATTTTCCCAATGGCAAGATAGCGGTCGCGCTCGACAGCGAAAAAAACGGTTATATTGGCCTCATGGATACCCACTACCTCAACCCGCTGTTTGCCCCCAAGTCCATCGTCGTGTTTGCCGGCCGCGAGGACCAGCCCGACAGCCAGACCACCTATGGCCGCAGCATCCGCAGCCAGCTCGAACAGGGCGGCTTTACCGGCCCGGTCAGCTATCTCGACATCGGCATGACGGGCACCCTGGCCGACCTGGCGCAGTCGCGCGCCGACCTGGCCGTGATCGCGCTGCCGCACGACCAGCTGGCGTTTGCGCTGGAAGTGGCCGGCCGCATCCAGTGCCGCGCGGCGCTGATCCTGTCGTCCAGTGTCGATCCGGCGCTGGCCGCCACGCTGGTGGGCATCGCAAAACGCCACGAGATTCACCTGCTCGGCCCCAACTGCCTCGGCTACCAGCGCCCGCGCCTGCACCTGAACGCCAGCGTGGCCGGTCCCCTGGCGCGGCCCGGCAGCCTGGCGCTGATCTCGCAGTCGGGCGCGCTGACGACCGCCATCCTCGACTGGGCCGACAAGAACGCGGTGGGGCTGTCCACGGTGGTGTCGCTCGGGCCCAACACGGCCGTCGACCTGGCGCAGACGCTGGACTTCCTGGCCACCGATCCCGCCACCCAGAGCATCGTCATCTGCATGGAAGGGCTGACCAATGCGCGCCGCTTCCTGTCCGCCCTGCGCGGCGCGGCCAACACCAAGCCGGTAATCGTGCTCAAGGCGGGCAACGCCACGGCCGCCTCGCAGGCGGCGCTCACGCACTCGGGCGCCATGGTGCTCAGCGATGTCGTGTTCGACGCGGCGCTGCGCCGCACCGGGGCAGTCCGTGTGAAATCGTTCGTGCAGCTGTTCTCGGCGGCCAAATGCCTGGCGTCGCGCTACCGCCCGGTGGGACCACGCCTGGCCGTGGTCACCAACGGCGGCGGTCCCGGCGTGCTGGCAGCCGACTGGATCCACGAGCTGGGCCTGCAGCTGGCGCGCCTGTCCACGGCCAGCGTCGATGCGCTGCGCCCGCTGGTGCCCGAACACGCCACCCTGTCCAACCTGCTCGACCTGGGCGAGGACGCCAGCGCCGACGCCTACCGCGAAGCGGTGCTGGCCTGCGCGCGCGACAGCCAGGTGGACGGCATCCTGGTGATTTATTCGCCCAAGCTCGGCGGCGATCCGGCTGCCGTGGCGCAGGCCGTCAGTGCGCTCAATGCCGGCCTGGGCAAGCCGCTGCTCACGTGCTGGATGGGCGACTCGCAGGTGATCGAGGCGCGGCACATCATCAACAAGGAGGGCCTGGCCACGTTCCGCACGCCCGAGGCGGCCGTCGACGGTTTTTCCAACATCGCCTCGTTCTACCAGAACCAGCAACTGCTGCACCAGACCCCGCCGCCGCTGTCGCAACTGGCCGACCCTGACCTCGACGGCGCGCGCCTGCTGATCGAAAGCGTGCTGGCCGAGCGCCGCAAGGTGCTGACCGAAATGGAATCGAAGGCGCTGCTGGCTGCGTTCCACATTCCGATCACCCCCACCCTGATGGCGCGCAGCGCCAACGAGGCGGTGCTGATCGCCAGCCAGCTGGGCTATCCGGTGGCGATGAAAATCGATTCGCCCGACATTTCGCACAAGACCGACGTGCAGGGCGTGGCGCTGGGCGTGCTGACCGCCGCCGCCGTGCGCGACACCTACGACGACATGCTGGCCACCGTGCGCCGCCTGCGGCCCGACGCCGCCATCAACGGCATCACGCTGCAAAAGATGGCCGGCAAGCGCCACGGCCGCGAGCTGTTCATCGGCGTGTCCACCGACCGCTTGTTCGGCCCCGCGATCAGCTTTGGCGCGGGCGGCACCATGATCGAGCTGCTGGCCGACCGCGCCACCGAGCTGCCGCCGCTGAACCAGTTCCTGGCGCAGCGCCTGGTCGGCCGCGTGCGCGCCGCCGATACGCTGGGCGAATGGCGCGGCGCTCCGCCCGTCCAGCGCGAGGCGATCGAACACATTTTG
>JBEVMD010000213.1:0-3100 GCA_040508835.1 Duganella sp.
CCCCTCTCCCAGCGTCATCCCCGCAAACGCGGGGACGACGGATCAGATGCTGTCCCCCCGACGCCAGATTTTCAGCGCCTCCCAGGCATCTCCGTGCATTTCAGCTACAATTTTGCCACCCTCCCACTCACCAAGGAATACACATGATCGTCTTCATCACCGGCGCGTCCGCCGGCTTCGGCGCCGCCATGGCCCGCGTTTTTGTTCAGAACGGTCACCGGGTCCTGATCAGCGGCCGCCGCGCCGACCGCCTCGAAGCGCTGGCTGCCGAGCTGGGCGAGGCTGCCTTACCCGTGGTTCTCGACGTCACCGACCGCGCGTCGATCGCGGCCGCCCTGGACGGTTTGCCGCCCGCCTGGCAGCAGATCGACGTGCTGATTAATAACGCCGGCCTGGCGCTCGGCGTCACGCCCGCCCACGAATCGTCGCTGGAAGACTGGGACACCATGATTGCCACCAACGTCAGCGGCCTGGTCGCCATGACGCGCGCCATCCTGCCGGCCATGGTCGCGCGCGGCAGCGGCACCGTCATCAACCTCGGCTCGGTGGCGGGCGACACGCCTTATCCAGGCGGCAACGTCTACGGCGCCACCAAGGCTTTCGTGGAACAGTTCACCCTGAACCTGCGCGCCGACCTGGTGGGCACCGGTGTGCGCGCCACCAACCTGGCGCCCGGCCTGTGCGGCGGCACCGAGTTTTCCAACGTGCGCATGAAGGGCAACGACGCGGCGGCGGCCAAGGTCTACGAAGGCACGACCCCGCTGACGGCCGACGATATCGCCAACACGGCTTACTGGATCGCCACCCTGCCGCGGCACGTGAACATCAACCGCATCGAGATGATGCCGACTTGCCAAGGGTATGGCCCGCTGAACATCAAGCGCACGGTGTAACCCACTCCGACCCCGGCCCTGACGTGCGGGGGTAAAACTTAAACGGCGCTGAATGTTGCCGAGGTTCACGGGAATTTACCCGTCGAACCTTCAACCCGGGCAATAAATTCAAGTAGAATGTTGCACAATCTTATTTGCAGTCAAAACAACATGCCAGCAGAATTCAACTGGAATGTGCGGGTCTATTACGAAGACACCGACGCCGGCGGTATCGTCTACTACGCGAACTACCTGAAGTTCTTCGAGCGCGCCCGCACCGAGTGGCTGCGCCATCTCAATGTGAACCAGCGCGCCTTGCAGCAGGAACACGATGTATTGTTCGTCGTCAAAAGTGTCACGTCAGAGTATCATGCGCCTGCGAAGCTTGACGACGTAATAAAATTAACTCTTAGCATCCAAAAGTTAGGACGCGCCTCGGTTGTCTTTGAACAGCAAGCATGGTGCGACGGGCAATTGCTGAACGCGGCCCAGGTGACCATCGCCTGCGTCGATTCCGGCATGCGGCTGCGCGCCATTCCACCCGCCGTGGCCGAGAACATGCGGCACTACGTTACCCCGACCGATCACACTGATAAACAATGAACGTCACCCAAGACCTCTCCTTCATTTCCCTCATCACCAATGCCCACCTGATCGTGCAGTTGATCATGGCGTTGCTGCTCATCATCTCGCTGGTCAGCTGGACGTATATTTTCAGCAAGCTGTTCGCGGTGCGCTCGGCGCGGCGCCAGACCGTGGACTTCGAAAAAACCTTCTGGGCCGGCGGCAATCTGCACGCCCTGCACCAGAATGCCGGCAAGGACCGCGCCGGCAGCGGCCCGCTGGCCCGCATTTTTGAGGCGGGCATGGGCGAATTCATCAAGAGCAAGGCCGCCTACACCGCCAGCCGTGAAACCATGGACCACGGCGCCATCCTGGACGGCGCCCGCCGCGCCATGCGCGCCGCGTTCCAGCGCGAAATGGACGTGCTGGAATCGCACCTGGCGTTCCTGGCGTCGGTTGGCTCGGTGTCGCCGTACATCGGCTTGCTCGGTACCGTCTGGGGCATCATGAATGCTTTCCGCGGCCTGGCCAATGTGCAGCAGGCAACCCTGGCCGCCGTGGCGCCCGGCATTGCCGAAGCGCTGATCGCCACCGCCATCGGCCTGTTTGCAGCGATCCCGGCGGTCGTGGCGTATAACCGCTTCTCGCACGATATCGATCGCCTGGCGATCCGCTTCGAAAGCTTTGTCGAAGAGTTCTCCAACATCCTGCAACGTCAGTCGCGCTAAGCGGCCAGTTTAATAAGGCAGACCGATCATGGGTTCTTCTTTCAACAGCAGCATGCGCGGCGGCCGTGGCCGCAAGCTCAAGTCCGAGATCAACGTCGTGCCGTACATCGACGTGATGCTGTGCCTCTTGATCATCTTTATGGTCATGCCATCGGCCAACGATCCATCGGTGGTGGACTTGCCGCACGCAGAAAAATCGACCAAGCCGCCCAGCGATTACGTGCAGATCGTCATCAAGCCGAACGGTGCGCTGTCGATCGGTGTCAAAGGCAAGGATGCCGACGCGCCGGAGACGGCGCCGAGCCGCGACGCGCTGGTCAAGAAGCTGCGCACGCTGCACGACGACCATCCCGACTACCCGGTACTGATTTCGGGCGACAAGGAAAGCAAATACGACGACGTGATCCAGCTGATCTCGGAAGCGAAGAAAATGGGCATTACCCGCGTGGGCCTGTCCACTCAATAAGAACGTTTAAACGATGAAACCCGCAACCACAGGCGGCCCGTACCAGGTGCCGCGACAACACAATGGCTGGCGCGCAACGCTACTGGCGGTATCGGTGCACGCGGTGCTGTTGCTGTTCCTGTGGGTGGGCGTGAGCTGGCAGAACACCGAACCGACCGAAGTCCAGGCTGAGATCTGGGACATGAAGGTGCAGGACGCCGCCCCCGCCGCCCCACCGGAACCAGAACCCGAGCCGGACCCGACCCCGGCGCCGGAACCGGAACCCGTGCCGCCGCCGGTGGTCAAGGCACCGCCGCCACTGCCGGTGGAAGCGCCACCCATGCCCAAGGAACCCGACATCGCGCTCGAACGCCTCAAGGAGAAGAAGAAAAAGCTCGAGGAAGAAAAGAAAATCGCGGCCGCCAAGGAAGCTAGGCTGCAGAAGGAAGCCGACGAGAAGCAGGCCAAGCTCGATGCCAAAAAAGCCGAGC